>JARIBR010000319.1 GCA_029258695.1 Quadrisphaera sp. | reverse complement strand
TGCACCGGGGGCTCGGAGCAGAAGTGGAACGCCCCCGCCTCCTTCGGCAGCGCTGACCTCACCGGCACCCGCGAGGTCACCGGAGCAGGATCGTGAGGCCGGTGACCGCGGCGCGATGACCGCCCTGATCACCGTCCTCGCCGCCCTCGTGGGCGCCGCGGTCGGCTCCTTCCTCAACGTCGTGGCCCATCGGGTGCCCGCTGGCCTGTCCGTGGTGCACCCCCCCAGCGCCTGCCCTGCCTGCGGAGCCGGCATCCGCCCGCGCGACAACGTGCCCGTCCTCGGGTGGCTGGCCCTGCGCGGGCGCTGCCGGGACTGCGGGGCGCCCATCAGCGCCCGCTACCCCCTCGTCGAGGCCGGCACGGCGGGGCTGTTCGCCCTCGTCACCGCGCTCACGGGGCTGGCCTGGGTGCTGCCCGCGCACTTGTTCCTCGCCGCCATCGCCGTGGCGCTGACGCTGATCGACGTCGAGCACCACCGCCTCCCGGACGCCGTCGTCCTGCCCGCCTATCCCATCAGCGCCGCGCTGCTGGCCCTGGCCGCCGCGGCGACGGGGGACTGGGGCTCCCTGCTGCGCGCCGCCATCGGCATGGCGGCCCTCTACGGCCTGTACTTCCTGCTCGCCGTCGCCAAGCCCGGCGGGATGGGCTTCGGTGACGTCAAGCTCGCCGGCGTCCTCGGCCTGCACCTGGGGTACGCGAGCGTCTCGGCGCTGGCCGTGGGCACCTTCGCCGCCTTTGTGCTCGGCGGGGTGGTCGGCATCGCGCTCATGGTGGCCGGGCGGGCCGGGCGTCGGAGCCACCTGCCCTTCGGGCCGTTCATGCTCGCCGGTGCGGGCCTGGGGCTGTGGGTGGGTGACGCGGTCGTGGCCGCCTACCTCGGCGTGGCCCTGCGCTGACCGGGACACCGCGTCGACCGCCGCACCGCGTCGACCGCCGCACCGCGTCGACCGAGCGCCGCGCCGACCCGGCGGCGCCGCCGCGAGCACTCACGGAGTCACGCCGCGGACCACCCGCCAGCGCCCAGGGCTCAAGCCGGAGCCCCGAACGGCCGAACGATCACTGAGCAGCCGACCGGCTGCCCTGCGAGAGGAGGAGCGACCATGGGGTCAGCTCGAGCGATCGGCCTCGACATCGGTGCCGGCGGCGTGCGCGCCGCACAGGTGGAACCGGGACGCCAGGGGACGGTGCTCCAGCGCTTCGGCTACGCGCCGCTGCCTCCCGGGGCCGTCATCGGCGGGGAGGTCGTCGACCCCGACGCGGTCACCGCCGCGCTCAAGGCGCTGTGGCGCGAGCACCGCTTCTCCACCAAGCACGTCGTCGTCGGTGTCGCGAACTCCCGCGTCCTGGTGCGCCCCGTCGAGGTGCCGGTGATGCCCGCCGCCGAGATGGCCCGCGCCCTGCCCTTCCAGGTGGCCGAGCAGCTGCCCATGGCGGTCGAGTCCTCCGTCCTGGACTTCCACCCCACCGAGACCTTCACCGCCCCCACCGGCGTGAGCACCCACCGCGGCCTGCTCGTCGCCGCCGCCCGCGACATGGTGCTCACCGCGGTCCGCGCCGTGGAGGCCGCCGGCCTGCGCGTGGACTCTGTGGACCTCACGCCCTTCGCGGTGCTGCGCGCCATCGGCGAGGCACGCCAGGGCCGCTCCGCCGCCGAGGCCCTCGTCGACGTCGGCGCCCAGGTCACCACGGTGATCGTCCACTCCGCCGGGCTGCCGCGCTTCGTGCGCATCCTCGCCCGCGGCGGCGACGACGTCACCGAGGCGGTCGCCGAGGCCTTGGGCCTCGACGCGGAGGACGCCGAGGAGATCAAGCTCGACGCCGTCCTGGACGCCGGCTCCGACGACGAGGCCTCCCGCGCCGCCGCCGAGGGAGCCCGCGGACTCATCGACGAGCTCGTGGGCTCGCTCGAGTACTACGCCACTACCTTCCCCGACCAGGTCGTCGACCGCGTGGTGCTGTGCGGCGGGGGCTCGCTGCTGGGCGGCTTCGCCGAGCAGCTCTCCCGCGAGGCCGACCTCCCCGTCCACGCCGGCGACCCCCTCGAGGGGATGGCCACCGGCAAGGTCGGCATGGACGTCGTCGAGCTGGACCGCATCTCCGCCGGCACCGCGGCCGCCGTCGGCCTGGCGCTGGGGGCGGCATGAGCGAGCGCACCGGCGGCCTCGTCGAGCGCCAGCCCGGCGGCGACCAGGACCACGCCTTCGGTGACGAGGACCGTCCTTTCGGTGACGAGCCCAACCCCTTCGCCGGCGCCATCCTCGCCGACCCCGACGCCGGCACCACGGCGGCGCGGGGCGACCTCGACGACGACCTCGTCGGGCTCTTCGCCCGCGAGCCCTTCGCCCCCGGCGTCGGCCCGCGCGTCAACCTCGTGCCCGCCGAGATCCTCACCCAGCGCCGGGTCGAGCGGGCCCAGCGCGGCGGGCTGCTGGCACTGGCCGGCGTGGTGCTCCTCGTCCTCGCCGCGTACGCCCTGGTCACCGCGGAGCGTTCCGTGGCCCGAGAGGACCTCGCCGCCGCCCAGGCGCAGACGGTCGCGCTGACCCAGGAGCAGTCCCGGTACGCCAGCGCCCCGCTGGTCTACGCCGAGGTCGACGCCCTGCAGGGGGCGCTCGCGGTCGCCATGGCCGACGACGTCAGCTGGTACCAGTACCTCGCCGACCTCTCCGTC
>JARIBR010000313.1 GCA_029258695.1 Quadrisphaera sp. | reverse complement strand
TGGCGATGCCCTTGGTGATGGCCTTGGTGGTGTTGCCCACCGCGTCGAGGTCGGTGAGCGTCGCGGCGCCCTCGGCGTCGACGTCCCCGGACATCTCCGCGATGCCCTGGGCGTTGTCGCTGACGGGCCCGAAGGTGTCCATCGCGACGACCACCCCGACGGTCGTGAGCAAGCCCGTGCCGGCCATCGCGACGAGGAACAGCGCGAGGCTGGCGACGCCGTTGGCGAGGAAGAAGGTCGCGAGCACCCCGAGGGCGAGGATGACCACGACGCCGACGGCGGACTCCAGGCCGAGCCCGATGCCGGAGAGGACCACGGTGGCCGCGCCGGTGCGCGAGGTCGCGGCGACCTCGCGCGTGGGCTTCTTGGCCGTGTCGGTGTAGTGCCCGGTCACCGCGAGCACGATGATCCCGAGGAGGATCCCGACGAGGACGGCGCCGGCCACCGCGAAGCGGGGGTCCTCGACGGCGATCGGGACCTGGCCCGAGGCCATGGCGATGTAGGACTCGTCGGTGGGCGAGGGGGTGGCCACCTGCGCCCACGTGCCGGGCAGGTAGACGAAGATCGCGATGATGGAGGCGACGGCGGCGACCACCGCGGAGATGACGAAGCCCCGGTAGATCGCCGCGAGGCCGGGCTCGCCCTCGCGGACCCGCACCACGAGGATGCCGAGGATGGCGGTCAGGGCGCCGATCGCCGGGATGATCAGCGGCAGGACGACGCCCTGGGCGCCGAAGGCCGCGCTGCCGAGGATGAGCGCGGCGACCAGGGTCACGGCGTAGGACTCGAAGAGGTCCGCGGCCATGCCGGCGCAGTCGCCCACGTTGTCCCCGACGTTGTCCGCGATGGTCGCGGCGTTGCGCGGGTCGTCCTCGGGGATGCCCTGCTCGACCTTGCCGACGAGGTCGGCCCCGACGTCGGCGGCCTTGGTGAAGATCCCGCCGCCCACGCGCATGAACATCGCCAGCAGCGCGGCGCCGAAGCCGAAGCCCTCGAGCACGCGCGGCGCGCTCTCGCGGTAGACGATGACGACGACCGCCGCCGCGAGCAGGCCGAGGCCCACGGTGATCATGCCGACGGTGCCGCCGGTGCGGATGGCCAGGCGGGCTCCCGCGGCGCGCCCGCCCGGCTCGCGGGCCGCCGCCGCCACGCGCACGTTGGCCCGCACGGCCAGGCTCATGCCCAGGTAGCCGATCGAGGCGGAGAACAGGGCGCCGACGACGAAGAAGATCAGTCGCCCGGTGCGCACCTCGAGGTCGCCGGGCAGGAAGAACAGGACGACCGCGGCGATGACGACGAAGATCGCGAGGGTCTTGAACTGGCGGCGCAGGTACGCGCTCGCGCCCTCCTGGACCGCCGCGGCGATGCGCTGCATCTCGTCGGTGCCGGCGCCGGCGCGCAGCACCTGGGCGCGGAAGACGACGCCGACGACGAGGCAGAGGAGCGCCACGACCCCGACGCCCACGACGATCCAGAGGTCGCTGCCGACGAGGTCGAGCACCGCCCCGGGCGCGCCGGGGGGGACCGCACCACCGGGCGCCGCGCCCTCACCCCCCGCGGGAGGGGGAGGGGCTGCTTGCAGGACGGTCGACGCGAGCAGCACTCGCCCTCCTCGATGAGATCGGTGTGATGCACGCCACCGGCCGGTGGGTCGCGGCGGAGTCTAGCCACGCCGGCCGGCAGGCACCTCGCGCTGCGTGACCGCGGGTGGAGCCGTCAGTCGAGGGAGCCGCCGGAGGCCTCGACGGCCTCGTCGACGCTCGCGTGGATCGGGAAGACCTTCGTCAGCCCGGTGATGCGGAAGACCTTGAGGATCTTCTCCTGGGTGCACACCAGGTGCAGCGAGCCGTCGTGGCTGCGCACCCGCTTCAGACCGCCCACCAGGACGCCCAGGCCCGTGGAGTCGAGGAAGTCGACCTTCTCCATGTCCACGACGAGGTCGTGCTTGCCCTCCCCGACCAGGTCGTTGAGGCGCTCGCGCAGCACCGGGGCGGTGTAGACGTCGATCTCCCCACCGACCTCCACGACCGTGCGGCCGCCGTGCTCATGGCTGGTGACGGACAGGTCCACGGTGCTCCTCCAGGGGTCGTGCGCGGTCGTGACGGCTAGTGAACCATCCCCGGGCCGCCCGTGACGGGCGCTCGTGGGGGATCATCGCCGTCCATGGCCGACGTGAGAGCCGCGGCGCAGCGCCTGAGGGCGGCGCCCGGCCGCGAGCAGCGGGTGCTCCACGAGCACCTGGTCACCGCGCGGGCGGCCACCACCGCGCCGTGGCCGGGCTGGGTCGCGCCGCCGCTGCGGGACGCCCTGGTCGCCAGGGGCGTCGCCGCGCCGTGGCGCCACCAGGTGGAGGCGGCCGACCACGCCCGTGCGCGCCGGCACGTGGTCGTGGCCACCGGGACCGCGTCGGGCAAGTCGCTGGCGTACCTGCTGCCGGCGATCACCGCAGCCCTCGAGCCCTCCGCGACGCCCGGGCCGGGCGGGACCCCGCACGGCGCCGGGGTCACGGCGCGCCTCGGCGCCGGCGGCACCACCCTCTACCTCGCGCCGACCAAGGCGCTGGCCGCCGACCAGCTGGCGGCGATCGACGCCCTCGGCGTGCCGGGGGTGCGGGCGGCCACCTACGACGGGGACACCGCGCCGGACGCGCGACGGTGGGTGCGCGAGCACGCCGACCTGCTGCTCACCAACCCCGACATGCTCCACCGCTCGCTGCTGCCCGGTCACGCGCGCTTCTCGCGGTTCTTCCGGCGGCTGCGGTACGTGGTCGTCGACGAGTGCCACCACTACCGCGGGCTGTTCGGCAGCCACGTCGCGGCGGTCCTGCGACGGCTGCTGCGCGTCGCCGAGCACCACGGGGCCGCGCCCACGGTGGTGCTGGCGTCCGCGACGGTCGCCCAGCCCGCGGCCAGCGCCGCAGCCCTGGTGGGCCTGGACGTGGTGGAGGTCACCGAGGACACGTCACCGCGCGGGGCGACGCGTTTCTGGCTGTGGGAGCCGCCCCTGGTCCCCGGCTCGGGGACGGGAGACGTGAACCGGCGATCCGTCGTGGCGGAGTCCTCGGACCTGCTCGCCGACCTCGTGGCCGCGGACGTAGCGACGCTGGTGTTCGTCCGCTCGCGCCGTGGCGCCGAGGTGGTCGCCTCCCGGGCCCGCGACGCCCTCGCCGAGGCGGACCCCGGCCTCGCCGGCCGGGTCGCGGCGTACCGCTCCGGCTACCTGCCCGAGGAGCGGCGCGCGCTGGAGGGCGACCTACGGGCAGGGCGGTTGAAGGGCGTCGCCTCGACGTCCGCCCTCGAGCTCGGCATCGACGTCTCGGGGCTGGACGCCGTGGTCATCGCCGGGTGGCCGGGGACCCGGGCCTCGCTGTGGCAGCGGGTGGGCCGCGCCGGGCGCGGCGGCGGTGACGCGCTGGCCGTCCTCGTGGCCGACGACGACCCCCTCGACACCTACCTGGTCCACCATCCGGAGGCGATCTTCGACGCACCGCTGGAGGCCACCGTCATCGACCCGGGCAACCCTCACGTCCTCGGTGGTCACCTGTGCGCCGCCGCCGCGGAGGTTCCGCTGCGCCCCGAGGACCTCGCCCGCTTCGGCCCCACGGCGCCCGCGGTGCTCGAGCACCTCGTGGCCGCCGGCCTGCTGCGGGCCCGGCCAGCTGGCTGGTTCTGGACCTCGCGCGAGCGCGCCAGCGCGCTGAGCGACCTGCGGGGCAGCGGCGGCGGTCCGGTCTCCCTCGTCGAGGAGGCGACCGGGCGCGTCCTGGGCACGGTGGGCTCGGCGGCAGCGCACCGCACGGTGCACCCGGGAGCGGTCTACGTGCACCAGGGAGCGCGGTACCGCGTCGTCGCGCTGGAGGAGGACGACGCCACGGCGCTGCTCGCCGCGACCGACGCCGACGAGTCCACGTCGGTGCGCTCGGTCTCGGACGTGCGCGTCCTCGAGGAGGTGGCCTCGCGCGGCTGGGGCAGCGTGCGGCTGGTCTCCGGGACGGTGGAGGTCAGCACCCGGGTGACGTCCTTCCTGCGTCGGCGGGAGAGCACGGGGGCGGTCATCGGTGAGGAACGCCTGGACCTGCCCGAGCGGACGCTGCGCACCCGGGCGGTGTGGTGGACGATCCCGGACGGCTTCGCGGAGGCGGCGGGAGTGGCGTCCGCCGACGTGCTGGGCGCGCTGCACGCCGCCGAGCACGCCGCGATCGGGCTGCTGCCGCTCGTCGCGACGTGCGACCGGTGGGACGTCGGCGGGTTGTCGACGGACCGCCACCCCGACACCGGTCTCGCGACGGTGTTCGTGCACGACGCCGCGCCGGGGGGCGCCGGCTTCGCCGACCGGGGCTTCGCGGCGGCCCGGGAGTGGCTGGGTGCGGTGGCGGACCTGCTGGCGGACTGCGCCTGCCCGAGCGGGTGCCCGTCGTGCGTTCAGTCGCCGAAGTGCGGCAACGGCAACGAGCCCCTGGACAAGGCCGGGGCGCTGGCCGTCCTGCGAGCCGTCATCGCGGAGGCCGACGCCGATGCCCTCACCGGAGACAGCACCGGAGCCGGCGAGGGGGACGGCGGTGGAGGGAGCGGGGCCGGCGAGGGGGACGGTGTCGGCACCACGGGCCGCTCGGGCCAGGCCGCGACCGGCGGTGGGACGCCGCCGATGGCCGTCGCCTCGTGAGGTCCGTGGTCGGAGCGGTGGTCGGGGGCGTCCTGCTCCTCGGCGTCGCAGCCGTCACCCTGCTCGTCGCCGCCGCCGGGTCGAGCGTCGGCGTGGACCTCGTGTGGCAGCGGGTCGGTCTCGCCGTACGGCCCTCGGCGCTGGGCCTGTTCCTCGTCGGCGCCGTCGCGGTGCTCCTCGGTGAGGTGGCCGTCCGGCTGCTGCTGGCCGCCTCCACCGCGGCGCGCCGGCGCCATCGCTCAGGCAGGGCCCGGCGCGCCGCACCCTGAGGAGCCTCCGAGGTCGGCCAGCGCGCCGAGCGGGGAGCCGGTGCGCCGGCACAGCGCCGAGCGGGGAGCCACGACCACGGCATAACGCCGAGCGGGGAGTTTGTGCGGTGGCGCACGGCGTGTCGGCCGCACCACCTCCCCCCTCGGCGCCGCGTCCGTCACCGGCTCGACACCAGGGCGTCCTGGCCTGCACCGGATGTCCTGCTCGACACCGGGTCGTCCTGCTCGACGTCGAGCTCGTCCGCCGGTCGGCCGGGTGCGGCGGAGACCGACGTCACGGGGCACCCGCAGCTGCCTGCCGCATCGGCAGGGAGCCGTCCGCCCCGATGTCGCGCTCGTCCAGCCCGGCGCGGGCCACCACCCGCGCCGGACCCAGGAGGCCGACGGCCCCCGGAGCGATGATCACCACCTCCACCTGCACCGAGGTGGCCACCGGCGCCCCCGTGACCTCGCGGTGGTGCACGGTGCAGCCGGCCAGCTCGGCCCCGTTCTCGGTCGCAGCCCGCTGGGCCGCTCCACACGCGGTCCCGCCGGTGCGGCCGAGCAGCACGTCCGCACCGGCGAGCGCTGCGAGGTCCGCCGCGCTCGCCGCCCTGACCCCGGTGAGCGCTGCGACACCGACCATGCCGGCGCCCGCCAGCGCGAGGAGGGTGGCGGCGACGAGCCCCAGCACCAGCACCGTGCCCGCCCCGACCTCGCCACCGGCACCGCCACCGGCACCGGCACCGGCACTGGCACCGGCACCGGCACCGGCACCGGCACCGGCACCGGCACCGTGCCTGTTCCGTGCACCACGGCAGCCGGGGACGCCGGGAGCACGGGGGACGCCAGGGTCGATCGACGGCTCGTGCTCCTGCGCCGCCTGCTCTCCTGACGGTTGACCGTGGCGACGCTTCCTCACCGTCCGTCCTCCTCCACCGTCTCGAGGGCCGCGCTCGCGCTCCCGGACACCGTCACGGCGGGGGTGCCCGGCAGCCCGAGCACGATGCGCCGCGTCACGACCACGCGGACGCTCGCGCCGGAGCCTGGCGCGGTCCGCGTGAGCGCGTCCGGCCCCGCCACGCGACCCGCCGCCGACGCGATGTCGGCCGGGGGATCACCGCGCGCCGCGGCTCTGGCGCCGGCGCTGGCCCCGCTCTGGACGCTGATCTGGGCCACGGAGAGCTGGGCGACCGAGACCACGCCGGTCAGGACGACCACCACGGCGAGGAGGGCGACCGCCAGCTCGGCGCTCACCGCTCCGGTATCAGCGCTCCCCGCTCCCCCGTCAGGGCTCACCGCTGCCGCGTCAGGGCTCACCGCTGCCGCGTCGGTCGGGATGGCTGGCACCGGGGGGCCGACAGCGGCCAGGACGGCGCCGACGGCCGGGACGGGGTCGATGACCGGGGCAGGGTCGATCCCGTGCTCGGCGCCGACCGCTCAGACGATGCTGAGCGCACGCTCGACGATCCCCAGGAGAAGCCCGCGGACACCGTCGCTGGCGAGGACCGTCACGAGCAGGGCGGCGAACCCGCACGCGGCGAGCGTGGCGATGGCGTACTCGGCCGTGGCCATGCCCGCGTCGGCGGGCACGGCCGCCCCAGCAGGCCGAACCGCGTCGTGGGGCCGAACCGCGTCGTGGGGCCGAACCGTGTCGTGGGGCAGAGCCGCGTCGTCGAGGGGCCGCCCGGGGGAGGCCGCGTGGCCCGTGGGGCTGCCCGGCGTCCCAGCCGGTGCCGGCGTGCCGGGGGTGGTGGCCGCGCTCGCGATGCGGCTGTCCGTGCTGCTGGTGCTGGTCATGGTCGTCTCCGTCCTGCCGGGGCGTCCTTCGCCCGGTCCCTCGAGCGTGAGGCGTGGCGCCCCGGGGGACGCCGCGCGGACGTGGAGCCTGTGGAGAAACCGTGGCCGTCGCCACGCGCCTGTGGACGGCCCCCGGCGATCACCGGCCCACCAGGGGAGCCGCGAGCGCCACGACGAGCGGCACCACGCCCAGCGCGGCGAACGCCGGGAGCGCGCAGAGCCCCATGGGCAGCAGCACGAGCACCTCGAGGCGCTGCGCCGCGGCCCGCCGGCGCGAGGCGCGGTCGGCGCGCACCCGCGCGGCCGCCTGGCGCAGGAGCGCGGCGGACGGCGCGCCAGAGCTCGCGGCGAGCACCAGGGCGCGGCGCAGCGGCTGCCACGCCGGGCTCGCGCGCGCCCACGCCGTGGCCTCGTCAGCCCCCATGGACGTCAGCGCCGCTGCCTCGCGCAGCACCGAGCCACCCTCACCTCCCAGCGCAGCGCCGACGACGTCGAGCGCTGTCGTGGCCGGCACCCCCGAGAGCATCGCTGCCGCGACGAGGTCGATCGCGAGCGCCGGGTCGACCTCTGCGGCGTCGGCCCTCCTCCCGGAGGGGCCCGTCCGGCGAGCCGCCGTCAGGCCAGCACCGGGCCTGGAGCCGCCGCCACGCGAGGCGCCGCTCTCACGCGAGGGGCCGCCGCCGCTCGCGAGACCGTGCCCGCGCACACCACCGAAGCGCGCCCGGGGCTCGAGGGCGCTGAGTCGAGGTCTGCCGGGCCCGAGGAGGCTGACGGCGGCGACGAGGGCCACGGCCGCCAGCACGAGCGCCACGTCAGCCGACCCTCTCGGCGGCCGCGACCATGCGCGAGGTCCACCACCACCCACCGGCGCCCAGCCCCAGGCCCACGAGGGCGCTCAGGCGCCCCACCGTCGTGCCGACGAGGACGCCCAGGGGGTCGACCCCCATGAGCAGCCCCAGCCCCAGGCCGGCGAGGGGAAGCAGGGCCAGGACGAGGGCGCTGGCACGGGGGCCGGCCAGCGCGGCGCGCAGGCCGAGGACCTCCTCCCGCTCCGCGGCCAGCGCACCGGCGAGGGCGTCGAGCACGTCAGCGGTCGGCGCCCCGGTGCGGGCGGCGACGTCCCACGCCGCGGCGAGGCGCAGCAGGGGCGCCGGGACGCCGCTGCGGGAGGCGGCGGCGCGCAGCGCCGCGCTGACGTCACCGCCGGAGCGGGCGCTCCTCGCGGCGGCCGCAGCGGCCGCCGCCACCGCTCGCCCCTCGTGGGTGGTGTCCGGGTCCGCCCTGCCGAGAGCACGGGCACCTCCGGGAGCCTGCGCCCCTCCGGCAGCGCTCGCCCCTGCCGTGCTGGCCTGCGCCGCGGCGGCGTGGTGCCACGCGTCGGCCGGCCCCAGACCCGCTCTGAGCAGGGCGGCCAGCTCGGCCCCGAGCGCGGAGGCGGCCGCGAGCGCCGCCGGCGCGTCGGGGCCACGGGCCCGGCGCGCCCGCGCGACGAGGGCGAGGAGTCCTCGACGCCGCGCGCGTCGCGGGGCGGACCGCTCCCCCCGGGTGCTGGCTGGGGCGCTGCCGACGACGGCCACCAACCGGCGCCGCGGTGCGTCCCGGCGCCCCGGCAGCAGCACCACGGCCACGAGGCTGGCACCGGCGAGCAGCGCCGCGACGAGCTCGGGGCCCTGCGCGCTCACCCCGCACCCGTGAGCGCCTGCAGCCGCTCGTAGCCGGGGCCGCGGCCTCGCGGGCCGAGAGCAGTGCTCACGCACAGGGCGCGGTGCTCGTCACGCGCGAGGACCGCGATCTCGGCCATCTCGCGGCGCCCGGCGCTGCGGCGCAGGTGGACCACCACGGCCACGGCACTGACCGCCTGGGCGGCGAGCGCCTCGCGCCCCAGACCGGCCAGCGCTCCCAGCGCCTCGAGGCGCGCCGGCACGTCCCCGGCGGCGTTGGCGTGCACGGTGCCGGCACCTCCCTCGTGACCGGTGTTGAGGGCGGCGAGCAGCTCACGGACCTCGGCGCCGCGCACCTCACCGACGACGATGCGGTCCGGTCGCATGCGCAGCCCCTGGCGCACGAGGTCGACGAGGTCCACGCGCCCGGCCCCCTCGACGTTGCCGTGACGCGTCAGCAGCCGCACCACGTGGGGATGGTCGGGCACGAGCTCCCCGCCGTCCTCGACGAGCAGGAGCCGCTCCCCGGGGTCGGCGAGGCCCAGGAGCGTCGAGAGCACGGTCGTCTTCCCGCTCCCCGTGCCGCCGGTGACGAGGAACGCCGCGCGCCGGGCCACCACGGCGCGCAGCACGTCCTCCCACGCCGGCGGGACGGTGCCGGCGGCGACGAGCTCGTCGAGGGTGAAGGCCGTGCGCCGCGGCACCCTCAGCGAGAGCAGCGTGCCCACCGGGGAGATCGGCGGGAGCGCGGCGTGCAGGCGCACCCCGTCGGGCAGCTGGGCGTCGACGAAGGGCGAGGCGTCGTCGAGCCGACGACCGGCCGCGGCGGCGAGCCGCACCGCGAGGGCGCGCAGGTCGCCCTCGCTCCCCAGGGCCACGGTGCGTGGCGGCAACCTCACCAGACCGTCGCCGCGGTCGACCCACACCTCGTGGGCGCCGTTGACGAGCACGTCCGTGACGCCCTCGGCGTCGAGCAGGTCCTGCAGCGGGCCGGCGCCGGTCATCTGCGCCGAGAGCGCGGCCGTGACCCCGAGCACCCCCTCGGCGCCCAGGACTCCTCCCGGACCCTCGCGCGCGGCCACCGCGGCGGCCAGGCGGCCTCGCCCCGCGGCGCGCAGACCCTCGCCCGGGCCGCTCCCCTCGCGGCCCCGGTGGGACCCGTCGACCACCAGCCGCGTCCTCACGTCGTCGATCACCTCGCGGCGCACCGGCCCGGTCACCACGACGCAGCCTCCGGGAGGGGTGCGAGGGAGGGCGCCGGCGTGAGGCCCTCCCGTGGCGCGGGCTGCGCGTCCCGTCGAGCGGGCGCGCGATCGCCGGGGGCCAGGAGAGCGCCCAGCGAGGCACAGGCGGCGGCCAGCGGGCCTCGACGCAGCGCCCACGGCGCCTCACCGCGGGCGACGACCTCCGCGAGGGCCCGGTCGTGGCCGAGCACGGCCGCCACCGGGACCCCCAGAGCGTCCGCCACGGCGGCGGCCGGCAGCGCCGCGCTGGCCCCGGTGCCCAGACCGGTGCGCAGCACGAGGCGCACGTCGGCCACCGAGGGTGCGAGCACCTCGAGGACGCGCCGGGCGCCGACCTCCGAGCCGACGTCGGGCGGGACGAGGACGAGCAGCACGTCGCTCGCCCCCAGGGCGGCCTCCGTGAGCGCCCCGCTCGCGCGCGCGAGGTCGACGACCACCGCGTGATGGTGGGGCCGCGCCGCGCGCAGCACCGCCTCGACCACGTCGCCGCGCACGCTCGCGTCCCCGCCGGCGCCCCCGCTGGAGAGGACCGCCACGCGGTCGCGGCGCGGGAGGGACTGCGCCAGCACCTGCCCCCGCACGCTCCCCCGGGCCTGCGCCAGGTCTCCCCAGCGCAGCCCAGGCGCCCCCTCGAGCCCGACGAGGAGGTCGAGGCCGGCGCCCAGCAGGTCCGTGTCGACCAGGAGGCTCGCGCTCGCGCCGCCCGCCGCCGCCGCGCTCCCGGCGCCCCGGTGGGCCAGCGCCGCGGCCAGCGTGGAGACCCCCACGCCCCCGCGCGCACCCACGACCGCGACGCACGTGCCTCCACGCTCCCCCGCATCGGCGACGTCGCCGAGCCGCCGCAGCACGGTCGCGCGCTCCCCCGGCACGCTGAGGACCTGCTCCGCCCCGGCGGCCAGGGCAGAGCGCCACAGCTCCTCACCGGCGGGACCACCGGTGGTGAGGACCAGCACGCCGGGGCGCCGCGAGGGCACGGGGTGCTCGAGGGCGTCCTCGCCGAGGAGCACGAGCGCGGCGCCCCGCCACGCACCGGGGTCGGGCGCCGCGCTGGGGGAGACCGCGACGCTCACCCCGCCGGCGGCGGCCAGCGCCGAGACCTCCTCGACGAGGTCCTCCGAGGTGGTGACGAGCAGGATCGGGGCTGGACGCATGCTCACGAGCGTCGTGGTGCCCGCGACGGGGAAGGGTCGGTGAGGCCCCAGCCTGTGGACGGAGGCCACCGGGGAGCGCCCGGCTGTGGACGCCGTGGCTTCGGCGCCGCACCGATCGCGACCGGCGGGCAGCGCGGCTGGCCGCCCCTCGCTAGGGTCGGCCCCGACAAGCCCGATCCCCGTGGGCCGGGCACCCGACAGAGCAGTCCGGAGGTCCCTCGTGCCCGCATCGCCCGACACCACCCCCCACCCGGCCCAGGACGACGAGCACGTCCCGCCGCCCGAGTCGATGGCCGCGGACCCCGTCGCGACCGCCGACCTCTACGAGCGCGCCGCCGCCGACCGGCTGGGGTACTGGGGCGACATGGCCCGCGAGCGCCTCGCGTGGGATACCGAGTTCACCCAGGTGCTCGACGACGCCGACGCCCCGTTCTTCCGCTGGTTCGCGGACGGCAGGCTCAACGCGTGCGTCAACGCCGTCGACCGTCACGTCGAGGCGGGGCTCGGGGACCGGGTGGCGTTCCACTTCGTCGGCGAGCCCGGCGACACCGCCGACATGACCTACGCCGAGCTCCACCGTCAGGTCCAGCGCGCCGCGAACGCCATCGAGGCGCTCGGCATCGGCGCGGGCGACCGCGTGGTCCTCTACATCCCCAACCTCCTCGAGTCGGTGGTGGCGATGCTGGCGTGCGCGCGCATCGGCGCGCCGCACTCGCTGGTCTTCTCCGGCTTCTCCGCCGAGGCGCTGCGCACCCGCATCGACGACGCGCAGGCGCGCCTGGTGATCACCGCCGACGGCGCCCACCGTCGCGGCGCGCCCGCGGCGCTGAAGCCGGCGGTCGACGCCGCGCTGGCCGGCGGCGCCGACAGCGTCGAGCACGTGCTCGTGATCCGGCGCACCGGCGAGGACGTGGAGATGACGGAGGGGCGCGACCTCTGGTGGGACGAGGCCCTCGCGGCGGCGCCGGAGACCCACGAGGCCCAGGCCTTCGAGGCCGAGCAGCCGCTGTTCATCCTCTACACCTCCGGCACCACGGGGAAGCCCAAGGGCATCCTGCACACCACGGGCGGCTACCTCACCCAGGTGGCCACCACCGCCCGTCACGTCTTCGACGCCCGTCCCGAGACCGACGTCTTCTGGTGCGCGGCCGACGTCGGCTGGGTGACCGGACACAGCTACATCGTCTACGGGCCCCTGCTCAACGCCATGACCTCCGTCCTCTACGAGGGAACCCCGAACACCCCGGACGAGCACCGCTTCTGGCAGATCGTCGAGAGCCTCGGCGTGACGATCCTCTACACCGCGCCCACCACCATCCGGATGTTCATGAAGTGGGGCGAGCAGATCCCGCAGAGCCACGACCTGTCGAGCCTGCGGCTGCTCGGGAGCGTCGGGGAGTCCATCAACCCCGAGGCCTGGCGCTGGTACCACCGCGTCATCGGCGGTGGGCGCTGCCCCATCGTCGACACGTGGTGGCAGACCGAGACCGGCGGCATGATGATCTCCGCTCTCCCCGGGCTCACGACGTTGAAGCCCGGCAGCGCCCAGGTGCCGCAGCCCGGCATCTCGGTGGAGGTCGTCGACGACGAGGGCCACGCCCTGACCGGTGACACCACGGGGTACCTCGTGCTCACCGAGCCGTGGCCGGGCATGCTGCGCGGCATCTGGGGTGACGACGAGCGCTACCGCAAGACCTACTGGTCCCGCTTCCCCGGCCGGTACTTCGCCGGGGACGGCGCCAAGCGCGACGCCGACGGCGACATCTGGCTCCTGGGGCGCGTCGACGACGTCATGAACGTCTCGGGGCACCGCATCTCCACGACCGAGGTGGAGTCCGCGCTGGTCTCCCACCCCGTCGTGGCCGAGGCGGCCGTGGTCGGCGCCGCCGACGAGACGACCGGTCAGGGCATCGTCGCCTTCGTCATCCTGCGCGCCGAGGCCCTCCAGGGCACGCAGGACCTCGACGCCCTGCCCCAGCAGCTGCGCAGCCACGTCGCGGAGCACATCAGCCCCATCGCCAAGCCGCGCTCGGTGCTCGTCGTCGAGGAGCTGCCCAAGACCCGCTCCGGAAAGATCATGCGGCGCCTGCTGCGTGACATCGCGGAGGACCGCGAGGTGGGTGACGTCTCCACCCTCGCCGACTCCTCCGTCATGGAGAAGATCAGCGCGGGGATGAGCTCCGCCTCGCCGGAGGACTGATCGCGGCGGCCAGGGCCGGGGGAGGCGCGATGATGTCCCCGTGCGCACCCTGACCCTGGCCGGCAACGTCCTCTACCTCGCGGCCCAGCTGGCCACGTGCCTGGTCCTCGGCGCGATCATGGTGCGCCTCGGCATGCCCTTCCTCGTCCGAGGCGTCGTGATCATCGTCGGCGTCGTGGTGGTCAGCCGCCTCCTGTCCACCTCGGGGGTCCTCGACCGCTTCGCCGTCCGCCGCTGAGGCGTCTCCACGGGGAGCGTCGAGGCGGGCCGGCCCGCGCGGGGCGACCTCGGCGCGGGGCCGTTCGGCCCCGGCAGGTGAGCACCCGCCCCGGGCCACCCCTAGGCTCCGGGTCAGCACCCACCACCGCGAGGAGAAGAACGTGAGCGTCATCGAGCCCCACCCCGACGAGAAGACCGTGGTCACCGGGCGGACGACAGCAGGCGACGACCGGACCGTCGGCCAGCTCGTGGCCGACGCCAGCCACGACCTGTCGGCCCTGCTGCGCAGCGAGGTGGCGCTGGCGAAGGCCGAGATCACGGAGGACGTGAAGCAGGGAGCCCTGGGAGCTGGCCTCTTCGCGGGCGCTGCGGTCTTCGGGATCTTCGGCTTCCTCTTCGTGCTGGTGACCATCGCCCTGCTGCTCATCCTCTGGGGCCTTCCCGCGTGGGCCGGCTACGGCATCGTCGCGGTGGTCCTGCTCCTCGTCGCCGCCGTGCTGGGGCTCATCGGCTTCACGCGGATCAAGAAGGTCGGCCCGCCGGAGCGCACCATCGCCACGTCGAAGCAGACGATCGAGGCCGCCAAGGGAAACCGCTGACGGCTCGCTGAGGCGGTCGCCCCGACGCCAGCACTGAGGCGTCGGGGCATCGTCAGCCCCCGATGCACGCCCCGGTCGGCACCCGGTCGCGGGCACCGGCCGCAGCCCCCCGCACGGGGGCCACCTCGCCGAGCGTCATGGCGTAGCCGGTGCCCGCGTCGTCCAGCGACCGGGCGAAGACCACACCCACCACCTCGCCGCCGCTGTCGAGGAGCGGACCCCCGGAGTTCCCGGGCTCCACGCGCGCAGCCAGCGAGTACACCTGACGCACCACGGTGGACGTCGAGTAGATGTCCTGGCCCTGGGCGCGCAGGACCTCGCGCACCCGCGCCGGCACGGCGACGTACGGCCCGTCGAGGGGAAAGCCGGCGACGACCGCGTCGGCGTCAGCGCCCAGCTGGTCGCCGACGCTCAGCGCGGGCGCGGCCATGCCGGGGACGGCGAGCACCGCGAGGTCCCGGTCGGGGTCGAAGAGGACCACGTCCGCCGCCAGCCGCTCCCCCAGCCCGCCCACCTGCACCGACGGCTCGTCGACCGCGGCCACCACGTGGGCGTTGGTCACCACCCGCTCCGGGGAGACCACGAAACCGGTGCCCTCGCGCCCGCGCCCGCACGCCGGGGCGTTCCCGGTGACCTTGACGATGCTGGCCGCGGCGGACCCGGACGCCGCGTCGACGACACCGGGGTCCGGGGGCGCCACCGACGCGATGGGCTCGGGGGCGGTGCCGATGAACACCCGTGGGAAGTCCTGGGCCTCGACCACCTGGCGGAACGTCGTGAACAGCTCGGACGCGCGGGGCGGCACCACCTCGTCGATGACGCGGACCACCGCCGAGGAGGCCACCGCGCGCGAGAGGGCCGGCAGGGGTCCCCCGCGGACGGCGCCGGCGACGAACCACACCACCAGCCCCACCACCGCGACCGAGGCCAGCGCCCCGAGCGCGGCGTCCAGCGCCCGCGCCGGCCGCCAGCTGACCACGCCGCGCAGCTGGTTGCCGAGCAGGGACCCCAGCACCTGGCCGAACCAGCCGACCGCGAGGACGCCGACCACCAGCACGAGCGTGCGCCGCCACCCGGGGTCCCACCCGGCGACCAGGTCCGGCAGGAACTTCATCCCCACCACCGCGCCCAGCAGGAAGCCGCCGAGGGAGAGCGCCGAGACCACGAAGCCCTGGCGCAGCCCGGAGACCGCGTAGGCGAGGAGCACGAGGAGCAGCGCGACGTCGAGCAGGTTCACGCGGGGGCCACCGTCGATCCGCGCGACGGATCGGAGGCCGAGCGTGGCCGCCGGCGGTAGCGCGGCGTCGGGGCGTCCACCTCGAGGGCCCCGTCCCACGCCACCGCCAGGCCGGCGTGGCGCAGGACGGCGTCGAGGAGCAGCGCGGTGAAGCCCCACACCAGCACGCCGTCCAGCGCGAAGCCGGGGCTGCGGGCCGGCGACCGGACCAGGCGCCGCCGCGCCGGGTCGGCGAGCTCGGCCAGCGGGACCCGCCGCACGGCACCGACCTCGAAGGGGTCCCCGACGAGCAGCGGTGACGGGTGCGGCTCCCACGCCAGGACGGGCGTGACGACGAAGCGCGAGACGGGGACGGGCAGGGTGGGGAGCACGCCGAGCACGTGCGTCCCCGCGATGTCCAGGCCCACCTCCTCGTGGGCCTCGCGCAGGGCGGTGGCCGCCGGCGATCCGTCACCCGGTTCGGCGGCCCCGCCGGGGAAGGCCACCTGGCCGCCGTGCACGCCCCCGGCGGCGCGCTCGATGAGCACCACGTCGACGCCGGCACCGTCCGTCGCCGGCGCGGTCCGGTCGGCGGTGGGTCCACGGTCGGTGCCGGTCGTGGTGCCAGCGCCGGGGCTCAGGGCGATGAGCACGGCGGCGTCCCGGCTGTCGGGCTGCTCCGGGAGCACGCGGACGGGGGCGCCGGGCGGCAGGAGGTCCTCCTGGCGCAGGTGTGGCAGCGCCGCCAGCAAGGTGGCGACGGGCCCGGGCACGACGCCGGGCCACGAGCCGCTCACGGTTTCACCAGGGCTGCGGCCGCCACCGGGTCGACCTCCCCGATGCCCGCCGACGGGCACCAGCGCGCCACGGGGCACGCTCCGCAGGCCGGGCGGCGGGCGAAGCAGGTCCGGCGGCCGTGGAAGATCACCTGGTGGCTCATCGGCGTCCAGTCGCGGCGCTCGAACAGGGCCGCGAGGTCTGCCTCCACCGCCACCGGGTCCTCCTGCGTGGTCCACCCCAGACGACGTGCCAGGCGCCCGACGTGGGTGTCCACCGTGATGCCCGGCAGGCCGAAACCGTCACCGCGCACGACGTTGGCCGTCTTGCGCCCCACACCGGGCAGGGCCACCAGCGAGGCGAGGTCGGAGGGGACCTGCCCGCCGTGCTCGGCGAGCAGGCGCGCCGCCAGGCCCTGCACGGAGGCGGCCTTGGCCCGGTAGAACCCCACCGGGCGCAGCACCGCCTCCAGCTCGGCGCGGTCGGCCGCGGCCATCTGCTCCGGCCCGGGGGCGAGCGCGAACAGCGCGGGCGTCACCGAGTTGACCCGCACGTCGGTGGTCTGGGCGGAGAGGACCGTGGCGACGAGCAGCTGGAAGGGGGTCTCGAAGTCCAGCTCGCAGCGGGCGTCGGGGTAGCGGTCCGCGAGCACCCGACGCACCCGTCGGGCCCGGCGCACCAGGGCCGTCGGTGGGGGGCCCGCGACGGGCAGCGGCGGGTCGCCGTCGCTCCGGCGCGCCCGGGCGGCACCGGCGCGCGATCGCGTCGCGGCGCCGCTCGACCGCAGCTGATCTGGTGCGCTCATCGAGCCTCACCCTACGGGCCGCGCCCGCGAGGGTGAGGAGCCAGCGCCCCACCTCAAGCGCGCCGGCGGGCCCGACGAGACATCCGTGGTGACCCTCCTCGCCGCCCCTCCACCGCCGCACCGCCAGCCCCCCGCCGACCCGGCGCCCGAGCCCGCCGGCGCCCGGTCGCAGCGCCTCGGCGAGCGGCGGGCCGCGCTGGCCGAGGAGCTCGCCTGCGTGCGCCGCTGGCAGCGCCTGGTGCAGGCCCGGCTCGACCTGACCACCGACGTGCTCTCACCGGCCGACGCGCTGGCGGCCCTGGGCGGGTCAGCAGCCGCGGGCGAGGAGCGCCACCTCGACCCGTCGGGGCTGGAGGAGCTCGTCCGCGGTCGGACGGGGAGCACGGCGTACGACGTCGTGGAGGACCTGCGGGCCGTGGTCGCCGCGCGGAGGCTCCTGGCGGCGCGCGCCACCGAGGTCGCGCGCGACCTGGCCGCCACGGACGCCGACCTCGCGGCGCTGGCGCCGCGCTCCCGGGAGTGCTGCCCGCGCGCCTGACGCGCCGCTCGTCCGCAGCGCGGCGCCTACTTGGCCCGGCGCCGCACCCTCTCGACGTCGAGGAGGACCACGGAGCGCGCCTCCAGACGGATCCACCCCCGCGTCGCGAAGTCGGCCAGCGCCTTGTTCACCGTCTCGCGCGAGGCCCCCACCAGCTGCGCCAGCTCCTCCTGGGTGAGGTCGTGGGCCACCCGCACGCCACGCTCGCTCGGGTGGCCGAACCGTGAGGCGAGGTCCAGCAGGGTCTTCGCCACGCGCCCGGAGACGTCGGAGAAGACGAGGTCGGCGACCACGGTGTTGGTGCGGCGCAGCCGGCGCGCCAGGGCCTGGAGCAGCGGTGGCGCGACCTCGGGGCTCTGCTTCATCCACACGCGCAGGTCCTCGTGCTCGAGCGTCGCCAGGACCGTCGGGGAGACCGCGGTGGCCGTCAACGTCCTCGGGCCCGGGTCGAACCAGGACAGCTCGCCGAACATCTCCCCCGGGCCCAGCACGGACAGGAGGTTCTCGCGGCCGTCGCCAGCGGTGCGCCCCAGCTTGATCTTCCCCTCGTCGATGACGAAGAGCCGGTGGTCGTCCTCGCCGGTGCGGAAGAGCACCTCGCCGCGCGAGAGCCTGACCTCGGTGACCATCGCCAGCAGGGCCGCGGTCTGGTCGTCGCCGAGGCTCTCGAACAGGGGTGCTCGTCGAACTATGCGCTCGTCCACGTCACGATCTTGCCCCCGTTGCCCGGGCGCCGCCTGCCAGGGTCGCCTGACCAGCCCGACCGCGCCCTGTACCGGCGCCCGTCAGCGGTCGACGTCCTCGACCACCTCCGCGATCAGCTCGACCTCCACCGGGGCCCCCAGCGGCAGGGCCGCGACGCCGACGGCGCTGCGGGCGTGGACGCCGCGCTCGCCCAGGACGTCCGCGAGGAGGGTCGAGGCGCCGTCGACCACGGCGGGCTGCGCCGTGAAGCCGGGCGCCGACGCGACGAACCCGACGACCTTGATCACCCGCACCCGCCCCAGCGCTCGCGAGAGGGAGTCCGGCGTGGGGTCGGCGGTCTCGTCGAGGGCCGCGGCGAGGACGGCCAGACCGTTGAGCGCGGCGCGCGCGGCGAGCTCGCGCGCCTGGGCCGGGTCCACCTCGCCGGCGTCCGCGTCGCGGCCGACGACCCCGGTGACGGGGAGCTCCCCGTCGACGAACGGCAGCTGACCGGACGTGAAGACCAGCGGGCCGCTGCGCACCCACGCCGTGTAGGCCGCGACGGGCGCCGGGGGCACGGGCAGCACCAGGCCCAGCTCAGCCAGGCGGTCGGCGGGCCGCGCGGGGCCACCCTCGGGCGTGCTCACGCGCGGGGCCGCTTGAGGTAGGCCACGAGCCCCTGGCCGTCGGGACCGGGGATCACCGTGACCAGCTCCCAGCCGTCCTCGCCGAAGTTGTCGAGGATCGCCTTGGTGCTGTGGATGATCAGCGGAGCGGTCATGTACTCCCAGGTCGTCATGGGGC
>JARIBR010000269.1 GCA_029258695.1 Quadrisphaera sp. | reverse complement strand
TCCCGCAGAAGCGATGACGAAGGAGACCACGATGGCGGAGTCCGTCAAGATGCCGGCGCTCGGCGAGTCGGTGACCGAGGGCACCGTCACGCGGTGGCTCAAGGAGGTCGGCGAGGACGTCGAGGTCGACGAGCCGCTCCTGGAGGTCTCCACCGACAAGGTCGACACCGAGATCCCCTCCCCCGCGGCCGGCACGCTCACCGAGCTCTTCGTCGAGGAGGACGAGACGGTCGAGATCGGCGCGCGGCTCGCGCGCATCGGTGGTGACGCCTCCGGTGGGTCTGGTCCGGCGTCGTCCGGCTCCTCCGGTGCCGACGCGTCCGCTCCCGAGAGCTCCGGGTCCGCGAGCAGCGGGTCCGACGCGGCGCCGGTCGCCCCCGAGGGCGCCTCCGAGCCCGAGGTCGCCCCGGAGGAGCCCCAGCGCCAGAGCGAGCCGGAAGCGCCGAGCAGCGCACCCGAGCCCGCGCAGGCCACCGAGGACTACAACAGCCCGGCCTCTCAGGTCGACGGCTCGGTGAAGCCGCCGACCGGCGAGGACACCGGTGGTGGTGCGGGCGCCCCGGCGAGCGGGACCGTCTCGGCGTACGTCACCCCCCTGGTGCGCAAGCTCGCCGCCGAGAACGGTGTCGACCTGGCGGCGCTCAAGGGCACCGGTGTCGGCGGGCGCATCCGCAAGCAGGACGTGCTCGACGCCGCGGAAGCGGCCAAGGCGCCGCAGGAGAGCGCTCCTGCAGCGTCGCAGCAGCCCGCTGAGCCGGCATCGCAGCAGGCGTCGTCCCAGCAGGCACCGTCCTCGTCGGCGCCGTCGAAGCCGTCCGCACCGAGCGGCGGTGCGAGCGCGGCCCCCGAGGTGGCGGCCAAGCGTGGCACGACCGAGAAGATGACCCGGCTGCGCAAGGTCATCGCCCAGCGGATGGTCGAGTCGCTCCAGGTCAGCGCCCAGCTGACCACGGTCGTCGAGGTCGACGTCACGCGCATCGCCCGCCTGCGGGCACGGGCCAAGGCCGACTTCGCCGCCCGCGAGGGCGTCGGGCTCTCCTTCCTGCCGTTCTTCGCCTTGGCGTCGATCGAGGCCCTCAAGGCCTTCCCGCAAGTCAACGCCTCGATCGACGGTGACTCGATCGTCTACCACGCCCAGGAGAACCTCGGGATCGCCGTGGACACCGAGCGAGGTCTGCTGGTGCCCGTCATCAAGGACGCGGGTGACCTCAACATCGCGGGGATCGCCAAGAAGATCGCCGACCTGGCAGCCCGCACCCGCGACAACAAGGTGACCCCCGACGAGCTGGGCGGCGGCACCTTCACGCTGACGAACACCGGCAGCCGCGGCGCCCTGTTCGACACACCGATCATCAACCAGCCGCAGGTGGCCATCCTCGGGACCGGGAGCGTCGTCAAGCGCCCGGTGGTGGTCCCGGACGGTGACGGCGGCGAGTCGATCGCCGTGCGCTCGATGATCTACCTCGCGCTGTCCTACGACCACCGGCTCGTGGACGGCGCGGACGCCGCCCGCTTCCTCTCGACGATGAAGGCTCGTCTCGAGGAGGGCGCGTTCGAGGGCGACCTCGGGCTCTGACGTCCTGGCCCCGGTGGGCAGACCCGCGCGACCCTGCCAGGTCTTCCCACCGGGGCGCTCGTCGCGTCCAGTCGCGGGGCGAGCACCTGCACCACCACCGGCTCGATCCCCGGCGCCAGCACCGGCGCGGAGGCGAGCACCCACCAGCGTGGCCCGCGGGCCCGAGCAGGGAGCGACATGCGCGTCGTCGTCAGCGGGGCCTCCGGCCTCATCGGGACTGCGCTGCGCCAGCGCCTCGTCACCTCTGGCCACGAGGTGGTCCAGCTCGTCCGCCGCACCCCGACCGACGACTCGCAGGTGCGGTGGGACCCCGACGCCGGTGAGCTGGACGTCGACGCGCTCGGGGACGTCGACGCGGCCGTCAACCTCTCCGGGGTCGGCGTGGGCGACAAGCGGTGGGACGCGGCCTACCGGGACCTCATCCTCACGTCCCGCACCGAGTCCACCGCGACGCTGTCCACCGCGCTGGCCCGCATGGACTCCCCGCCGCAGGTCCTCGTCCAGGCCAGCGCGTCGGGGTACTACGGCGAGCGCGGCGACGAGGTCGTGGACGAGCAGTCCGCCCCCGGGGACGAGTTCCTCGCTGGTGTGTGCGTGGCCTGGGAGGCCGCCGCGCAGCCCGCCCGCGACGCCGGCATCCGCGTCGCCAGCGTGCGCACGGGCCTGGTCATGACCACCGGGGGCGGCGCCTTCGGCTCGCTCCTGCCCTTGATCCGCCTCAACCTCGGCGGCCCTCTCGGCAACGGCAGCGCCTGGTGGTCGTGGATCACGCTCGAGGACGAGGTCGCGGCCGTCGAGTGGTTGCTCGAGGCCGACCACGTCGAGGGTCCGGTCAACCTCGTCTCGCCCGAGCCGGCCCGCAACGGTGACCTCGTCAAGGCCATCGCTGCCGCGCTCGGCCGCAAGGCGCTGCTGCCCGCGCCGTCGTTCGCGCTGCGTGCCGCGCTCGGGGAGTTCGCGGAGGAGGTTCTCGCCAGCCGCCGCATCAACCCCAGCGCGCTGGTCTCCGGGGGGTACTCCTTCACCCACCCGGACGTCGACAGCGCCACCCGGTGGCTGGCCGAGCAGGTCCATGCCGGGCGCTGACCATCCGGCGCGCTGCTCAGGCGGTGCGCTGCTCAGGCGGTGCGCTCCACCCGCCAGCCGTCGTCGGTGAGCCGCAGGACCAGCACCGACGTCACGGGGATGGACGCCGGGACGTCGACCAGCGTGCCGTCCGCGAGGCGCTGGCGGTGCGCGCTCGTCGTGACGCTCGCCTCCACCCGAGCCGTGCCGGCGCCCTCGTCGACCTCCACCGCCTCGGCGCTGACCACCTCGAAGGCGAGGTCGTCCACGCTGGCGCCCGCCGAGGTGAGCGCGGTGATGGCCTCGGCGTCGGCGGCGTGAGCGGCCGAGCCCCCGGCGTCCACCGTCTCCAGCAGGGACACGTCCGCCGCCTCGAGAGCGCGGGCACGCTCGTCGGCGAGCGCCGCGACCACGAGCGCCGGATCGGCGAGCCCGGGGTCCCGCATGTACCCCGCCTCGTCGGCTGCCTCCTCCGTGCCGGGAGCACCGCTCGGCCCGCTCTCGGCGGTGGGCTCCGGCGGTGTCTCGGGCGTGGCGGTCGACCCTCGCGGGGGCGCGGCCACCTCGTCCCGCGACGAGGCGGTCCCGGCGCCGGCGTCAGCAGTGGTCCGGCTCGCGGGAGGGTCGCCGCCCATGAGCCATCCCGAGAGCGACCACGCGCCGAGCAGGACGAGAGCGACCGCTGCCACAGCCCCCACGCCGCGTCGGGCGCGCCGCCACACCGGCACCCGCGCACCCTGCGCCTCCTCCGCCTGCGCAGCCCGGGCGGCCGCGCGCAGACGCTGGGTGAGCAGCTCGGCAGGGGGCGCGTCGGCCGCGGCGGGCACGAGGTGCACGCTGGTCGCCTCGGCGCTGCCGGCCACCGCAGCGCCGAGCGCCGCGGCCGTCGGGCGGCGCGCGGGCACCGGGGACATCGCGTCGTCGAGGAGCTGGACGAGGGCGGCCGGGGCGTCGGGCACCAGCATCGACAGCGGGACGCGGTGGGACGCGGGCGCCGGCGCCGAGGAGGTGAGGGCGAACCAGGCGAGCGCGGCCAGCCCGTGGACGTCACCCGCCGGCGTGGGTCTGCCGGCCCGGGCGGCCGGATCCGCGAAACCCGGCGTGCCGGCGCCCCGCCCCGGCGCCAGCGGCTCACCGGACAGGCTCCCCGGCTCGGCGGGGCCGGTGGACGCGGGACCTGCGGAGAACGCCTCGACGACGCTCGCGAGGCCGAGGTCGGCCAGCAGCGCGGTGCCGTCGGCGTCGAAGAGCACGTTGCCCGGCGCGACGTCCCCGTGGACCACCCCGCGCTCGTGCAGCTCGGCGAGCACGCCGGCCAGCCCGGAGACCAGCTCCACCACCTCGCCCACGTCGAGGGAGCCGCGCGCTCGCACCAGCGCCCCGAGGCTCCCCCCGGCGGCGCGGTCCAGGACCAGCACGACGCACCGCTCCGCCGCGACGACGGCCCGCAGCGCGACGACGCGGGGGTGGACCACCCGCGTGAGGGCGCTGATCTCCCGGTGAAGGGCGAAGACGGACGCTGCGCGCTGCGCCAGCGCCCAGGGCCCGTCGTCGTCGGCCGCGGGCACGTCCACCACCTTGAGGGCGACGTCAGCGCCGTCCGGCGCCGTCGCCGACCAGACGCTCGCGCTGGAGCCGCTGCCGAGCAGCCGGTGCACCCGGTAGCCGGTCAGCCGCGGCGGCGACGGCTCGGGCTCACCCGCCGCGCCCGGCCACGCCGAGCCCGAGCCCGCGCCGGTGCCGGTTCTCGCGGCGTCGGGGTCCTCGAAGGGTTCCACGGCGTCAGCATGCAGGCTCGGCCGCTGATCACCGCCTCGTCGTCCACAGCCCCCACGGGCGCACCAACGCGGCGCCGGTAGCGTCACCGCTCGTGGACGCGGTGCATCGCCTGACGGGCAGCAGCGGGCGGGAGCGAGCGTGAGCGGGCGGGTCGTCGTCATCGGCGCCGGGCTCGCCGGGCTGGCGTGCGCGCTGCGCCTGCACGCGCGCGGGCTCGACGTGAGCGTCGTGGAGCGGTCCTGGCGCGTCGGGGGGCGGGTGAGCACCGACCTCGTCGACGGCTTCTCGTGCGACGTGGGCTTCCAGCTGGTGAACCCCGCCTACCCCGCGCTCGTCCGGGTCCTCGACGAGATCGGCGCCGGTCTCGTCGCGGTGGACCTGCGCCCGTTCGGCGCCGGGGTGGTGGTCGCCACCCACGCAGGACCCGCGGTGCTCGGGGACCCGCGCCGGCTCCCCTCGACCGCGCTGTCCTCCGTGCGCGCGCCCGTCGGCTCGCTGCGGGAGAAGGCCGCGTTCGCCGCGTGGGCGCTCGCGGCCGGGTACGGCCCCGCGCACCGGCTGCGGGACCACCCCGGGGGCGACACCACCCTGGCCGCCGCGCTCGCCGCTGCCGGCGTGGACGGGCGCCTGCGCTCCTCGGTCGTCACCCCCTTCCTGGCAGGGGTGCTCGGGGAGTCCTCCGGCTCGTCGTCCGCCGCCCTCGCCCGCCTCGTGGTCCGCAGCTTCGTCCGCGGCACCCCGGGAGTCCCCGCGCGCGGCGTGCAGGCGCTCCCCGAGCTGATGGCCGCCGCGCTGCCCCGCGGCGCCGTGCGCCTCGACGCGCCGGTCAGCCGCCTGGAGGAGGTGCGGCGCGGGGTCGACGCGGTGGTGGTGGCCACCGGCGCCGAGGCTGCGCACCGTCTGGCGCCCTCCCTCCCGGCCCCGCGGAGCAACGCGCTGACGACGTTCTGGTTCGCCTGCGACGACGCCCCGAGCGGCTCCCGCCTCCTGCACCTCGACGGGGAGGGCCGCGGACCGCTGGTGAACACCGCGGTGATGACGAACGTGGCCCCCGGGTACGCGCCGCCGGGGCGCCACCTGGTGGCCGCGACGGTGCTCGGTGACCGCTCGTCCACCCTCGCGCAGACCGAGCGTGAGGTCCGGGCGCAGGCGGCGCTGGTCTACGGCACGTCGACGCGCGGCTGGGACCTGGTGCGCGCGCACGCGCTCCCCCACGCCCTGCCCGCCCTGCCGCCCCCGCTGGACGCTCGCCGTCCCAGCGACCTCGGCGGTGGGGTCTTCGTCGCCGGGGACCACCGCGACACCGCCAGCCAGCAGGGCGCCATCACGTCGGGACGCCGCGCGGCCGACGCGGTCCTGGCCCACCTGGCCTCGCAGGGGCTCGCTGACCGGGCGTAGCGTGCGGTCATGCTGGTCGAGAGGGTGGCCCCCGGCGCGCTCGTCGGGTACGAAGAAGCGTGGGAGCTTCAGCGGCGCGTCCACGCCGAGGTGGCTGCCGGCGATCGCGAGGACACGGTGCTCCTGCTCGAGCACCCCCCGACGTACACGGCCGGCAAGCGCACCCTCCCCCACGAGCGGCCGAGCGGCAGCACACCCGTCGTCGACGTCGACCGCGGGGGGAAGATCACGTGGCACGGTCCCGGCCAGCTCGTCGGCTACCCCATCGTGCGCCTGCCCGCCGATGACACCGGCACGGTGGACGTCGTCGCCTACGTGCGCCGCCTCGAGGACGTCCTCGTCGCGGTGTGCGCCGACCTCGGCGTGGTCGGCGGACGCGTGAGCGGCCGCTCGGGGGTGTGGGTCGGCGAGGGCGCCGTGGACCCGGACGGGGCCCCGGCCGGGAGCGGACCGGCGCGCAAGGTCGCCGCCATCGGCATCCGCGTGGCCCGTGCCACGACCATGCACGGCTTCGCGCTCAACGCCTGCAACGACCTGGGGGCCTACGAGACGTTCACGCCGTGCGGGATCTCCGACGCCGGGGTGACGTCGCTCTCCGAGGAGCTCGGCCACGAGGTCAGCGTGGCCGGCCTCGAAGCCCGCGTGGAGGAGCACCTGAGGGCGCTGCTGCCGGTGGCCGCACCGGAGGGCCGGTCGGTCCCCACCCCGGCGTAGCCTGGTGGGGTGAGCCCCGCCCCTGAAGGTCGCAAGATGCTGCGCGTCGAGGCGCGCAACAGCGCCACGCCCATCGAGAAGAAGCCGGAGTGGATCCGCACCACGGCGAAGATGGGCCCTGAGTACACCTCGCTCCAGGGCCTGGTCAAACGTGAGGGCCTCAACACGGTGTGCCAGGAGGCCGGCTGCCCCAACATCTTCGAGTGCTGGGAGGACCGCGAGGCCACGTTCCTCATCGGTGGCGACCAGTGCACCCGCCGCTGCGACTTCTGCCAGATCGACACCGGGAAGCCGGCGGACTTCGACGCCGACGAGCCGCGCCGCGTCGCCGAGTCCGTGCAGGCGATGGGTCTGCGCTACTCGACCATCACGGGGGTCGCGCGCGACGACCTGCCCGACGGCGGTGCGTGGCTCTACGCCGAGACCGTCCGCCAGATCCACGCTCTCAACCCCGGCACCGGTGTCGAGCTGCTCATCCCCGACTTCGACGCCGACCCCGACCAGCTGGCCGAGGTCTTCTCCTCTCGCCCCGAGGTCCTGGCCCACAACGTGGAGACGGTCCCGCGCATCTTCAAGCGCATCCGCCCGGGTTTCCGGTTCGAGCGCTCGCTCTCGGTGCTGACCGCCGCGCGCGAGGACGGCTTCGTCACGAAATCCAACCTCATCCTGGGGATGGGTGAGACCACCGACGAGATCCTCGAGGCCATGGCGGCCCTGCAGGAGGCCGGCACGGACCTGCTGACGATCACGCAGTACCTGCGCCCGAGCCCGCGCCACCACCCCGTCGAGCGGTGGGTGCGCCCCGAGGAGTTCGTGGACCTCGCCGCCGCCGCCGAGGAGATGGGGTACCTGGGCGTCCTGTCCGGTCCCCTGGTGCGCAGCTCCTACCGCGCCGGACGGCTGTGGGCCCAGGCGATGCGCCGGCGCGGCGAGACCATCCCGCCGGAGCTCTCGCACTGGGCCGCCGACGCCGCGCCGGCCCGCCAGGAGGCTCGCGCGCTCGTCGGCTGAGCCGCTCGGGCGTCGGGCGCCCGCCGGAGCACGAGACCTGGCGGGCGCCCGGCGCACGGGACGCCGAGGGCCCGTACCCTGGGAGCCATGGCCAGCACGCGCACCCGAGGACCCGCCGCGCCCGAGGCCGCGGCGGCCAAGCCACCCCGACGCGGCCTGCTGCGCCGCCGCTCGACCAAGCCGCCCCGCACCGGGCCGGGTCGCCTGACGCAGATCAAGAACGTCTACACGATGACCGTGCGGGTGGACCCGGCGGCCAAGTGGTGGATCCTCCTCGCCGCGCTCGGCCCGCTCGTGGTGCTCCTGCTCGTCGGCTTCGCGGTCGGGTCCCCGATCTACCTGGGCCTCATCGGGCTCCTGCTCGGCCTCCTCGCCGCGATGATCACCCTGACCCGTCGCGCCGAGCGCGCGGCGTACAGCCAGATCGAGGGCACCCCGGGGGCCGCCGGGCAGGCGCTGAAGACCCTGCGCCGGGGGTGGACCGTGACCGACGAGCCGGTGGCGATGGACCCTCGCACCCGAGACCTGGTGTTCCGGGCGGTGGGGCGCCCCGGCGTCGTGCTGGTCTCCGACGGCCCGGTACCCCGCGTGAACCGGCTGCTCGAGGGCGAGCGCCGACGGGTGGCGCGCGTGCTGCCCGACGTGCCCGTGCACCTGGTGCGCACCGGACGGGGAGAGGACCTGGTCCCGATCGCCCGGCTCCCCCGGCGCGTCATGCGGCTGAGGCCGGCGCTGACGCGCGCGGAGGTCTCGGCGGTGAACAAGCGGTTGCGTGCCCTCGGGGGGATGAAGATGCCCGTGCCGAAGGGCATCGACCCGATGCGCGCGCGCCCCGCCCGCAAGGCCATCCGCGGCCGCGGAGCCGTCGCGGTGCCCGTCACCGACGCACGAGGACGGTGCCGGGGGCGCGGTCGTGCAGCCCACGCTGGTCGACGTCGACCTGCAGC
>JARIBR010000247.1 GCA_029258695.1 Quadrisphaera sp. | reverse complement strand
GCGAGGGGGGCCGAGGTCATCGGAGCAGGCTGCCACTGCTGGGCAGGTGGAACGTCCACGGGTCGGTGCGGCGCCGGCTGACGTCGACGTCCACGTGGATGCCCGCGCCGCCCAGCGCGGTGGCCAGCTGCTCGGCGGCGCCGAAGAGCCAGGGCCACTCGCTCGCCCAGTGGGCCACGTCGACGAGCGCCAGCCCGGGGTGCGTGTCGCGGGACTCCGAGGCGGGGTGGTGACGCAGGTCCGAGGTGACCATGACGTCGGCGCCGGCGGCCGCTGCTCGGGCGACGAGCGAGCCGCCGGAGCCGCCGCAGACCGCGACCCGCCGCACGACGGCCTCGGCGTCCCCCGCGACCTTGACGCCGGCGGCCGTCGCGGGCAGGGCGTCGGCGACGACCTGGGCGAAGGAGCGCAGCGGCATCGGGTGCTCGAGCTCGCCGAGCCGGCCCAGGCCCCGCGGGCCCGCGGGCGTCGGCGGGTCGTCGAGGTCGGCGGGCATGGGCTCCAGGGGCTCCAGCGCGGTGAGACCGAGCACCCTGGCGAGGGCGTCGTTGACGCCGGGCCGGGCGCGGTCGGCGTTGGTGTGCGCGGTGAGCAGCGCGCACCCGCCGCGCACGAGGTCGTGCAGCACGCGGCCGCTCCACGTGTCGGTGGCCACCGAGTGCACCGCGCGCAGCATCAGGGGGTGGTGGACGAGGAGCAGGTCGGCGCGGGTGGTGATCGCCTCGGCGGCGACCTCGGGCCGTGGGTCGACGGCGAGCAGCACGCGGCGCACCGGCGCCTCGAGGTCCCCGGTGACCAGCCCCACGGCGTCGAAGCCCTCGGCCCACCGCGCCGGGTAGAGCCCCTCGACGACGTCGACGACCTGCCTCAGCGTGGCGGGCGGGGGGGCGGGAGCGGTCTCGGCGGGCACGCCTCCCAGGCTAGTGGTCACCCGGCGTCGTCCACGGGTCTTCACCGGTGGCGAGACCCCTGAGACCTGGTGCCGCGCCCGCGAGAGCGCTCGACGTGGGCCCGGCCGGTCTCGAACCGGCGACCGCCGCGGTGTAAACGCGGTGCTCTACCGCTGAGCTACAGGCCCTGGTGGGTCGTGGCGCCGGCGCAGGCCCTCAGCGGCGGCCACCGCCGCTGACGAGGCGGGCCCCGACCCAGTCGTCGCCCGGGCTCACGGTCCTGGTCGAGAACAGCCCGGCGGTGGGTGCCGCCTCCTCGACGTCGGCGGGGGGGACGTGCCCGTCGCGGCCCGCCTTGGGCGTCAGCAGCCACACCACGCCCTGCTCGTCGAGGCTGGCGAGGGAGTCCACGAGGGCGTCGACGAGGTCGCCGTCGCCGTCACGCCACCACAGCAGCACCACGTCGACGACCTCCTGCGCGTCCTCGTCGAGGAGCTCGCTGCCGGTGAGGGTCTCGACCGAGGTCCGCAGGTCGAGGTCGACGTCGTCGTCGTAGCCGATCTCCTGCACCACCTGCCCCGGCTTGAGGCCCAGCCTGCTGGCCGCGCCGCCCTCCGCTGTGCTGCCCGCGGTCACCACGGTGTCCCTTCGATCGCCTGCCGACCCGGCCGGTGCCGGGTCGGGTCCACTGCGTCGTGCTCGGCCGCTGACGCGCCCGACGTGCTGGTGCGCCGAGCACGCTGCCCCGAGGGGTGGCCGCCGACGGCGCTGCGCACGCTACCGCCTCGCCCCCGTGCGCGCTGGCGCGCCGCGTCGCCGCGGCTACCGTGGCCTCGTGCCCGCCCGCATCGCCCGCACCGCCCGCACCCGCGTGGACGTCGCCGCCGGCACGCGCTCCCAGCGCGCCGACGTCCTCGCCGTGGAGGAGCCCCTGGAGGTGCGTGTCGACGGCGCCGCCGTGGTCGTCACCATGCGCACGCCCGGGGACGACGTCGACCTCGCGCTCGGGTTCCTGCTCACCGAGGGGCTGATCGCCTCCCTCGACGACGTGGCGCGCGCGATGGTCTGCTCCACGCCGGGTCCGGTGGGCGTGGTCCGGGGGGTCGCGCCCACGACGGGGACGACCCCCCTGGCGACCGGCGCTGCGGCGGCGACCGCGCCGGGCGCGGGGAACGCCGTCGACGTCACGCTGCGCCCGGGGACGCCGCCGCTGGACCTGGAAGGTCGTCGCACCTTCGGGATGACGAGCGCCTGCGGGGTCTGCGGGAGCGCCAGCATCGACGCCGTCCTGGGCCGCACCCGCGCCGCCGCGCTCTCCGGCGAGCAGATCACCGACGACCGGTCCACCGTCGGGGCGGCCGTGCTCGCCGGGCTGCCTGACGCGCTGCGCTCGGCGCAGAAGGTCTTCGAGCGCACCGGCGGCCTGCACGCCGCCGGGCTGTTCACCGCCGACGGCACGCTGCTGGGCCTGGCCGAGGACGTCGGCCGGCACAACGCCGTGGACAAGGTGCTCGGGCGGGCGGCGTCCTCGCCGGGGTGGCCGCTGCGCGGCACCGTCCTGCAGGTCTCCGGGCGCGCGTCCTTCGAGCTGGTGGCCAAGGCCGCCGCGGCCGGCGTCCCGGTGCTCTCGGCGGTCTCGGCGCCGTCGTCGCTCGCGGTGGACCTCGCCCGCTCGAGCGGGATGACCCTGGCGGGCTTCGTCCGGGGCTCCACGTTCAACGTGTACTGCGGGGGCGACCGGATCGTCTGAGGATCGCGACGGAGGGGCGCGGGCGCGATGATCGGTGGGCGCGGGCAGACTGTTCCCGGGACCCGGGCGCCGACGCTCCCGTGCCCTGGCCCTGAGGGGCGCCGAGCAGGGGGCAGGGAAGCCCAGCGAGCGAGCCGAGGAGAGCTGAGATGACGACCACCGAGGACAGGCCCACCGCCGAGGGGATCGACGAGGACACGTCCCCGGGCGAGACCGACGCCCCCGTCCCGACCGTGGGCGGCGGCCAGCTGCCCGACGCCGCAGGTCGCGTGGTGACCCTCCCGCCGGCCACCGCCCACCTGCCGGACGCCGACCCGGACGAGACGGAGTCCTGGCGCGAGTCCGTCGACGGGCTCGTCGACGAGCGCGGGAAGGACCGCGCGCGCTACGTCATGCTCCGTACCAACGAGCGTGCCCGCCAGCGCGGGGTCTCCCTCGCGGAGCCCATCAGCACCGACTACGTCAACACCATCGCCCCCGACGACGAGCCGGAGTTCCCCGGTGACGAGGAGGTCGAGCGACGCTACCGGGCCTTCAACCGCTGGAACGCCGCCGTGCAGGTGCACCGCGCCCAGCGGCCCGGGGTCGGCGTGGGCGGTCACATCTCCACCTACGCGTCCTCCGCGACGCTGTACGAGGTCGGCTTCAACCACTTCTTCAAGGGCCCCGACCACCCCGACGGCGGGGACCACCTGTTCATCCAGGGTCACGCCTCCCCCGGGATCTACGCGCGCGCCTTCCTCGAGGGCCGCCTCTCCGAGCAGGACATGGACGGTTTCCGCCAGGAGCTCACCGCCCCGGGGCGCCCCCTGCCGTCCTACCCGCACCCGCGCCTCATGGACGGCTTCTGGGAGTTCCCGACCGTGTCGATGGGCATCGGCCCGGCGAACGCGATCTACCAGGCGCAGTTCGACCGCTACCTGCACGCGCGCGGCATCAAGGACACCTCGAAGCAGCACACCTGGGCCTTCCTCGGTGACGGCGAGATGGACGAGCCGGAGAGCCGGGGCCTGCTGCAGCTCGCGGGCGTCGAGGGCCTCGACAACCTGACGTTCGTCATCAACTGCAACCTCCAGCGCCTCGACGGCCCGGTCCGGGGCAACACCAAGATCATCCAGG
>JARIBR010000231.1 GCA_029258695.1 Quadrisphaera sp. | reverse complement strand
CGGCGTAGACGCGCTGGACTGAGTTGTAGGCGAAGCGCCACTGGCTCACCATCTGCGCCAGGACCTCGTGAACCGACATCCCGCTCACCAGCTGGTTCGCCACGTCATGGGCAGCACGGCCGTAGGTGGTGTCCTGGGGGCTCTGGCCTTCGATGTCGACGAACCAGCGCTGTGAGACCTCGTCCTGCGGGGCGAGCTCACCGCTGGCGAGGACGCGCTGCTCGGCCCGGTCGCCTGCTGCGGCGGTGCCGGCGGCGGGAGCGGGCGAGGCGGCTGCGTGCGCGGGGACGCCCAGCGCCCCGACCAGGCCCGTCGCGGCGAGGGCGGCCGCGGCGAGGGCGGCCGCGGCGACGCGGACGCGCAGGACGCGTCGTCTCGCGCGCCCGCGGGCCGGCTCAGCGGTGGCGGTGGCGGTGGCGGTGGTGTTCATGGAGACCTCCTCGGACCAGTCTGGGAGGTGGGGCGCCGCGCTGAGGACGACGACACGCGGGCCATCACGTTCCTCGACCGATCGCTGGTCGACCGTGGCCGGCCGCGCTGGCCTGGACCTCAGCCGTTCACGGGCGGATCGGTGAGGTATTCCCCGGAGGTGGCGAAAGCCGACCTCACCGCATCGTCGCTGGCGACCTCTGCGCCGTACCAGTAGCCGATCTCCTGCTGGCTGGCCTGGCGACCGAGGAAGACCTCGTAGTGCTGGGCGATCCGCCGCGTGACGGCCTCCGGGGTGTACCAGATCTCCCGCAGGATCTGGAGCTCCGTGCGGTCGGAGAAGCGTGCGCCCCAGTACGCGACCTCACCGTCGCCGCCCCGGCGGCCGAGGATGGCCTCGTACCAGGCCTGCACCACGTCGACCTCGGTGCCGCTGCCGGATGACGCGCCGACGATGAACTCCGAGGAGCCGAGGACGTTCTGGTCCACCCACTCCAGGGGGAAGCGGCCCTGGCGCACCCCGTCGGTCCAGTACGCCGCACCGCGGTCGGGCTGGCGGCCGAGGTAGGTGTCGTAGGCGGCGGAGACACGGCGTCCGATGTGCTCCGGGGAGGCGAGGAGCTCCGCGAGCACCGGTCTCGGGAAGTTCGAGCCCAGACGGTCGACCCAGTAGCGCGACCCGGGGTCGGCAGCGGCGGAGCGGCCGAGGAACTGGCGGTACCAGGCCTCCACGACCGCGGCACGGTCCAGGGCCGGGGGGATGAGCGCTGCCGTCGGGGTCGGTGCGGTGGCCGACGGCGGAGCGGTGGCCGGAGCCGAGGCCGTCGCGGTGGGAGCACCGGTGAGCGAGGTGCCGAGCAGGAGCGAGCCCGCTGCGAGCGCCGTGGCGATGGTGGTGGTGGCAGGGGAGCGGTGTCGTGTCATGCCACCGCATCATGACGGGTGATCATGCTCTGCGTCCGCCGAACGGGACAGAACGCCGGCCAGCAGGAGTCTCGGGGCCACGACGTCCTTGCCGACTCACCGATCACTGCTGTTGCAGCATCCTGCGGGCTCACCGAGGCTGGACGTGAGCCAAGAGGACTCGACGACGAAGAGGTGGACGTGAGCCGCGACAGGAGCGGGGACGAGGCGAGGACCGCGAGGAGCCCGCTGGTGGTCCGGCTGGTGCTCGCCTCCTTCGGCATCGTCCTGTGGCTCTTCCTCGGGGTGCTGGCGTGGGTCAACGGCGGCCCGGCGTGGCTGGGCGTGCTCGCCGTCGTCTTGATCGTCGTGTCGATCGTCGACATCGTGGTGGTCTCGCGGCGCCGGGCCCGCGGCGACACCGGCTGAGCGTGCGGGCGTCGCGCCTGCCGCCGTCGGACCGACGCTCCCGGCGGGCTGCGATGCTTCACCGGTGGAGCAGGGCCTCGGAGCAGCGGACGGCGGCGCACCCGACCTCGCCGCCCTCCTGCGGGCCGGGCTCGACCGCTCCAGCGCGCTCCCGCTCCACCAGCAGGTCTCCGAGGCGTTGCACGCGGCCATCACCGACGGCCGGCTGAGCCCCGGGAGCCGGCTGGACAACGAGGTGGCCCTCGCGCAGGCGCTCGGGCTCTCGCGCCCGACCGTGCGGCGCGCCCTGCAGGGGCTCGTCGACCGTGGGCTGCTGGTGCGCCGCCGAGGGGTGGGTACCCAGGTGGTGCACCCGCCGGTGAACCGCTCGATGGAGCTGACCAGCCTCCACGACGACCTGTCCGACGCCGGCCGGCGGCCTTCGACGCGCCTGCTCGGCCACGAGGTCTCCCCGGGCTCGCTCGCCGTCACGGACGCCCTCGCCCTGCCGGAGGGAGCCGACGTGCTCACGCTGCGCCGCCTGCGCCTGGTCGGCGGCGAGCCGCTGGCGCTCATGACGAACCACCTCCCGACCGACCTCGGGGTCGAGGTCGCCCGGCTGGGCAGCGAGGGGCTCTACCGGCAGCTGCGCGAGCTGGGCCTGCACCTGCGGGTCGCCCACCAGCGCGTGGGCGCACGCCTGGCCACCACCGCCGAGGCCCGCCTGCTCGACGAACGGCCCCGGGCGGCGCTGGTGACGATGGAGCGCACCTCCTTCGACGTGCGCGGCGTCGCCGTCGAGCACGGCGACCACGTGTACCGGGCCTCGCGCTACCGCTTCGAGACCACGCTCGTGGAGCGCTGAGGGTCCTCGTCCGGTTCCTGCCCGCGACCCAGCTCGTGCTCCAGGGCGCCGAGCCCCAGCTCGGAGACGTCCCCCGCCATGAGGTTCACCAGCTCGGAGAGCGGCAGGTCGGCCTTGACCTTGTCGCAGATCGACTGCCCGCGCTTGAGCACCACGAACCGGTCGCCCACGGGGTGCGCGTGGTGGGGGTTGTGCGTGATGA
>JARIBR010000229.1 GCA_029258695.1 Quadrisphaera sp. | reverse complement strand
TCTACCACCGGCGGGTGTGGCGCCACACGGTCGGCGCGGACGCCGCCACCGACGTCGAGGTGTTCGGGGCGGGGCGAGCGATCACGAGCTACTACGGCGTCTCGGTGTCCCTGGACGGGCGCTGGCTCGTGGTCTCTGCGCGCGAGGGCACCGCGCCGCGCAACGACGTGTGGCTCGGCGACCTCAGCGCCCCGACGACGCTCGACGGGGTGCCCGAGCTGGTGGCCGTCGCCGAGGGCCTCGACGCCGCGACCGGGGCCGGGGTGGGCCTGGACGGCCGGCTGTACGTGGCCACCGACGCGGGCGCGCCCCGCGGCCGCCTCGCCGTCGCGGACCCCGCCGACCCCGGGCCGCAGGGCTGGCGCGACCTCGTGGGCGAGCGGGCCGACGCCGTGATGGAGGACTTCGTGGTCCTCGACGGACCCGACGGTCCGCTCACCCGCCTCCTGGTCTCCTGGACGCGGCACGCGATCTCCGAGCTGAGCGTCCACGACGCCGCGACCGGCGAGCGCCTCGGTGAGGTCGAGCTGCCGGGGGTGGGCTCGATCGGCGGGCTGGGACGGCGCCCCGAGGGTGGGCCGGAGTGCTGGTTCGGGTACTCCGACACCACGACGCCGGCGCAGGTCATGCGCTACGACGCGGTGAGCGGGGAGCTCGACGTGCACGCGCTCGCCCCGGGGGTGGCCTCCGGCGCCGCGGACCTCTCCGCGGCGCGCGGCGCGGCGACGACCGTCGTCGAGGCCACCAGCGCGGACGGCACGACGGTGCGGATGCTCGTCGTGCACCCCGGCGGCGCAGGCGGCGACGGGCGCCCCGACCGGCCCAGACCCACCGTCCTCTACGGCTACGGCGGGTTCGCCAACGCCATGGGCCCCGGCTACTCCGCGGGGGCGCTGGCCTGGGTGGCGGCCGGCGGCGTCTACGCCACCGCGCAGCTGCGCGGGGGCTCCGAGGAGGGTGAGGAATGGCACCGCGCGGGGATGCTGGGAGACAAGCAGCACGTCTTCGACGACTTCGCGGCCTGCGCGCGGGCGCTGGCCGACCAGGGATGGACCACCTCGGAGCAGCTCACCGTCTCCGGGGGCTCCAACGGCGGTCTGCTCGTGGGCGCGGCGCTGACGCAGGTCCCCGAGCTGTTCGCCGCCGCGCTGTGCTCCGCCCCCCTGCTGGACATGGTGCGCTACCAGCTCTACGGGCTCGGGGCGAGCTGGGCGGTGGAGTACGGCGACGCCGGCCGGCTGCCGGACCTGGCGTGGCTCCACGCCTACTCGCCCTACCACCGGGCGCTGGCCGCCGGGCCCAGGCCCTACCCCGCCACCCTGTTCACCGTCTTCGAGGGCGACACGCGGGTGGACCCCCTGCACGCCCGCAAGACGTGCGCGGCGCTGCAGGCCGCGACGACCGCGACGCTCGAGCAGGCCCCGGTGCTGCTGCGCGCCGAGCGCGGCGTGGGGCACGGTCAGCGCACCGTCTCGCGCTCGGTCGCGTTGCTGGCCGACTCCCTGGCCTTCGCCGCCTCGCGCACCGGTCTGGAGATCACCGGCTGAGCGCCTCTCGGTGATCAGCGCGAGGATGGGGCATGGCCACCCACGGATCGCACGCCAGCCGCCCGGACCGCGCCGAGGACGACGCCCGCCACGAGGACCACCCCGAGGACGCCCGAGAGCGCGCGCAGGCACGCGCCGCCGCCGAGGACGCCGGCACCGCTGACGCCGGGGTCGACGCGGCGCGGCTGGTGCCGGCCCGCCCGAGGCCCGACGGGTCGACGCCGCTCGTGCTCGTCACCGGGGTGACCGGGTACATCGGCGGACGTCTGGTGCCCGAGCTGCTCGCCGCCGGGTACCGCGTGCGGGTCCTCGCGCGCAACGCGGTGCGGCTGCGCGGGCGGGAGTGGTACGACGACGTCGAGATCGCCGAGACCGACGCCACCGACGAGGCCGCCGTGCGCCAAGCCCTCACCGGCGTCGACGTCGCCTACTACCTGCTGCACTCCCTCGACGCCGACCCCGCGTTCGCCGCCTACGACCGACGCATGGCGCTGGGCTTCTCCAAGGCCGCCCGCGAGGCCGAGGTCGGACGCATCGTCTACCTCGGTGGCCTCTACCCCGCTGACGAGACGCTGTCGGTGCACCTGGAGTCGCGGCGCGACGTCGAGGAGATCTTCCTGGCCTCCGGGGTGCCGACCACCGCCCTGCGCGCCGCGGTGATCATCGGTTCCGGCTCGGCCTCGTTCGAGATGCTGCGCTACCTCACCGAGCGCCTGCCGCTCATCATCCGCCCGAAGTGGCTGGCCACGCGGATCCAGCCGATCGCCGTGCGCGACACGCTGCGCTACCTCGTGGGCTCGGCCGCGATGCCCGAGGACGTCAACCGCGGCTTCGACATCGGGGGCACCGACGTGCTGACGTACCTGGAGATGATGCAGACGTACGCGAAGGTCGCCGGGCTGCCGCCGCGCCGGGCCATCCCCGTCCCGGTGTTCACCCCGGGGCTGTCGGTGCACTGGATCAACACCGTCACCCCGGTGCCGCGCTCGATCGCCGCGCCCCTCGTGCACTCCATCGTCCACGAGGTGGTGACCAAGGAGC
>JARIBR010000224.1 GCA_029258695.1 Quadrisphaera sp. | reverse complement strand
CCGAGCAGCGCGATGGCGAGGTAGGTGCTGATCCCGGCGAGGACCAGGGACGCGATGGTGACGAGCCCCAGCGCCCGGTACTGCAGGAGCGAGTACACCGCGACGAGCCCCAGACCGATGAGGCCGGCGATGAGGCCGCTGCGCAGCTGGTCGGCGCCCAGCGCCGGGGAGATCTGGCTCTGGGTCTGCTCCTCGAAGCTGATCGGCAGCGCGCCGAACTTCAGCTGGTCGGCCAGGGTCTGGGCGGACTCCTGGTCGAAGCTGCCGCTGATGCGGGCGCTGCCGCCGGCGATGGGCTGGTCGACGCTCGGCGCCGAGACCACGGAGCCGTCGAGGACGATGGCGAACTGGTTGTTCGGCGGCGGCAGCTGTGAGATGCGCGAGCTGATGTCGAGGAAGGTCTGCGCGCCCTCGCCGTTGAGGTCGAGGTTGACGCCCCACTCGTTGGTGGCCGCGCCGGTGCTCGTCTGGCCCAGGCCGGCCGTCGCCCCGGTGAGCTCGGTGCCCTCGATCTCGACGGGGCCGAGGATGAACTTCGCCGTGCCGGTGGTGTCGCAGGTGACGATCGGGGCGCTGGGGTCGTCGTCGAGGGCGGTGCCCACCTCGGTGGGGTTCGAGCAGTCGAGGGCCTCGAACCGGCTGGCGATCTCCGGGGTGATCTGCGCGAGGTCCGAGGGCGTGCCGGCGGCCGGGCCCGCGGGGAGCGGCGCGCCCTCGAGGGGCGCCCCCGGTGCGGCCGGGTCCTGCGGCGGTGCGTCCGCGGGCGGTGCGTCCGCAGGAGGTGCGTCCGCAGGAGGTGCGTCCGCGGGAGGTGCGTCCTCGGCGGGCGCCTCGGGCTGCGCCGCGTCGGCGAGCAGCACGGGGGGCACGACGCTGTTGCTCGACGACCCGGTCGCCTCCGGCGCCGGCTCACCGGCCTCGCCCTCGGGAGCGGGCTCCACGGTCTCGTCCGCGGGCGGCGCCTCCTCCGCGGGCGGCGGCTCGTCACCGGGCGGCTGGTCCCCGGGCTCCTCGCCCTCGGGGACCGCCTCTGCCGGGGGCTCCTCGCCGGGCGCAGGCTCCTCCGCGGGCGGGGTGACCGGCGCAGCCGCCGCGCTCGCCTGGACGAGCACGGGTCGGAAGCGCAGCTGCGCCGCCTGGGTGACCAGCTCCGCGGCCTCCCGCTGCTGCGCCGGGTCGCCGGGCAGGTCGACGTTGATGTTGTTGCCCGACGCGCTGATCTGCGCCTCGGCGACCCCGGAGGAGTCCACCCGCTGGCGGATGATGGCGATGGACTGGTTGATCTCGTCCTCGGTGATCTCCCCGTCGCCGCTCGTCAGCTGCGGGGTCAGCACGATCTGCGTCCCGCCGGCGAGGTCGAGGCCCAGCAGCGGCTCGTACGTCGCGTCCGAGAGCTGGACCGCCGCGACGAGACCACCGGCGGCCACCACCAGCATCACGAGGAACGCGGTGAGGGTGCGGCGGGCACGGCTGAGGGTGGAGCGGGGCACGGGCGAGTCCTGTCGGGTGGAGGTCAGGGAGAGGGTCTCGAGCCGCCCCCGGGGTGGCGGACCCGGGCGCGGTCAGGGGCGCCGGCCACCAGGATCGTCGATCCCACCACGCTGGCTGCCTCCGCCGCGCGGGTCACGCCCCTTCTCGTCACGGCCGCGGTCCTGCTGGTCGTGGTCGAGCTCGGAGAGGTCGTCGGGCACCGCGTAGTCGTCGGGGTCCACGACGATGACGTCGTCCGTCGTCGCCGAGGCGGCGGTGGCCGCGGGCGCCGACGGGTCGGCCGGGCCCGCTGCGTCCTCCGCGTCGGCGGCCGCGACGTCCTCGGCTGAGCTGGTGATGCGGGCGACCGCGGCGCGTGCCCACCGGCTCTGCACGCCCGGGGAGCTCTCGAGCACGACGGAGTCGGCCTCGACCTCGACGACCGTGGCGTAGAGCCCGGCCGTGGTGACGATCTCGGCGCCGGGGCTCAGCTGGCTCTGCACCGTGGCCGCCTCGCGCTGGCGCTTGCGACCGCTGAAGAAGATGAGCGCCAGCAAGGCGATCGGCAGCAGGATGATCAGGCCGTCCACGGCGTGGTCCTCTCGAAGGGCGGCTCCAGGTCAGCGCCGCGTCGGCGTGCCCGGTCGAGGGCACCGTCCCGCAGCGGAGGTCGCTCACGCACACGCTGCGTGCGCAGGACCCACCGTCTGCCGCATCGAGGGTACCGCCCTGACCGAGGTGCTGATCCGCCCTCGAGGATCACGAGCGCCCGGGCGGGTCGAAGGGCAGGGGCTGGGTGCCGCTGGTGTGGCCCGCCGTCGGCGCCGGGGGCTCCAGTCCCAGGTGCGCCCACCCGGCAGCCGTCGCCACGCGCCCGCGCGGGGTGCGCCCGAGCAGGCCCTCGCGGACGAGGAACGGCTCGACGACGGTCTCGACGGTCTCGGGCTCCTCCCCCACGGCCACCGCGAGCGTGGACAGCCCCACGGGCCCCCCGCCGAAGGTGCGGCACAGCGAGCGCAGCACCGCGCGGTCGAGGCGGTCCAGGCCCACCGCGTCCACCTCGTAGACCTCCAGCGCCGCCCGGGCCGCCCCGAGGTCCACGCGGCCGTCCCCGCGCACCTGCGCCCAGTCGCGGACCCGGCGCAGCAGACGGTTGGCGATGCGCGGGGTCCCGCGCGAGCGCCCGGCGATCTCGTCGGCGGCGTCAGCGGCGACGGGCACGTCGAGGAGCGTCGCGGACCGCGCGAGCACCCGGGAGAGCTCAGCGGGCGAGTAGAAGTCGAGGTGGGCGGTGAACCCGAAGCGGTCGCGCAGGGGCGCCGGCAGCAGACCGGCGCGGGTGGTGGCCCCGACGAGGGTGAAGGGCGGGAGGTCCAGGGGGATCGCGGTGGCGCCGGGTCCCTTGCCGACCACGACGTCCACCCGGTAGTCCTCCATCGCCACGTACAGCAGCTCCTCCGCCGGGCGCGCGACGCGGTGCACCTCGTCGACGAAGAGCACGTCGCCCTCCTCCAGGGAGGTCAGGACCGCGGCGAGGTCGCCGGCGTGCTGGATGGCCGGGCCCGACGTCAAGCGGAGCGAGGTGCCCATCTCGGCGGCGATGATCATGGCGAGCGTGGTCTTGCCGAGGCCCGGCGGACCGGAGAGCAGCACGTGGTCCGGCGGCGCCGAGCGGGCCTGCGCGGCGTGCAGGACGAGCGAGAGCTGCTCGCGCACCACCGCCTGGCCGACGAACTCTGCCAGCGAGGCCGGTCGCAGCGCCGACTCCGCCGCGCGCTCCCGCTCGTCGGAGGAGACGCCCACCAGGCGCTCGTGGCTCGCGCCCGAGCCCGCCGACGCGTTCCCGCTCGACCCCCGCCGCTCGGCCAGGCGGTCGGCTTCCGCGGCCTCCAGCCGGGCCAGCGCAGCGGCCTCGCGGGCGTCCTGGGCGTCGTCGCCGGCGCCCACGCTCACCGCCGCCCCAGGCGTTGCAGCGCGGCGCGCAGCAGGGCCGGGGTGTCGTCGGCCAGGGCGTCGTCCTCGCCGAGCACGCCGGCGACGGCGTCATCGGCCTGACGGGCGGACCACCCGAGACCGACGAGCGCCTCGACGACCGGGGTGGACGTCGAGGCGCCCTCGGCGAGCGGGGAGACCGGCGTCCCCGGGCCGCTCGCACCGCCCGCGCTCGAGGCCGCGCCCAGACGGTCACCGAGCTCGAGGACCATCCGCTGCGCGCCCTTCTTCCCGATGCCCGGCACCCTCATGAGCGTGGTGAGGTCCTCCGCGGCCACAGCCCGGCGCAGCGCGTCGGGCTGGAGGACCGCGAGGATCGCCAGCGCGAGCCGCGGACCCACCCCCGAGACGGTCTGGAGGGTGGCGAAGACGTCGCGCTCGTCGTCGGTGGCGAAGCCGTAGAGGGTCAGGGAGTCCTCG
>JARIBR010000211.1 GCA_029258695.1 Quadrisphaera sp. | reverse complement strand
GCGAGCTCGGCGCGGGCGTCGGCCTCGCGCCGCGCGGTGGTGACGAGCAGGACCGCGAAGACCTGGAAGCCCGCGTAGACCACCGCGGAGATCACCGTCGCGGCCACCGAGGCCTGCGCCGCGGTACCGACGGCGACGAGCACGGTCTGCGCGGCGACGAGGGCGACCACGGCAGGCCGGGTCAGCGTGAACGCCGCCGAGGCCGCGGTGACCACGAAGAGGATCGAGGTCCACCCCAGGCTCCCGGACAGCAGCCACGCGAGCGCGCCGGTGGCCGCCTGGACCGCCAGCAGCAGGTGGGGAGCGGCCCACCGCGGGCGCCGGGCCGGCGCCAACGCGTCCATCGCGACGTCGAGGGCGAACGCGGCGACGTACCCCCCGTAGGCCACCCACCACCCCCACGCCACCGCCGGGGCGCCCACGACGGGCGCGGCGAGGACGCTGGCCCCGACGACGAGGACCACGACCAGGCCCACGACCCCGCCGACCCAGGTCACCGCGCGGCCCTCCACGCACCGATCGTAGGGAGGCAGCCCCCGCCGGCCCAGTGCCGGAAGTCACCGGTCGACCTCGTGACCGCCGGCACTGGGCCCAGCCTCGGGCCGTCCCTAGCGTCGAGGCGTCGGGCATCAAGGGCACAAGGGCACGAGGGACGAGGGTCGCCATGAGGGCGTTGGACGTGCAGGACGTCACCAAGCGCTACGGGAGCGTGACGGCGCTGGACGGCGTCGACCTGGTCGTCGAGCGCGGGGAGGTGGTCGCGCTGCTCGGACCCAACGGCGCGGGGAAGTCCACGCTGTTCGAGGTGCTGCTGGGTCTGGTGCGCCCCACGTCAGGATCGGTGCGGGTGCTCGGCCACCCTCCCGGCGGCCGTGTCCGGGAGCGGGTGGGGGCCATGGCGCAGGGAGCCGGTCTGCCCGAGGACCTGTGGGTGCGCGAGGTCGTGGCCCTGGTGGGACGCAGCTACCCCATCTCCTACCCCGTCGACGAGGTCCTGGCGCGCGTGGCCCTGACCGATCGGGCGCGGCGCCCGGTGACCGACCTCTCCGGAGGCGAGCGCCAACGGCTGCTCCTGGCGATGGCGCTGGTCGGCGCCCCGGAGGTCCTGCTGCTCGACGAGCCGACCGCGGCCCTGGACGTGGAGTCCCGGCGGACGTTCTGGGCGCAGGTCGACGCCGCCGCGGCCGGCGGGACCACCGTGCTGTACGCCACCCACGACGTCGCCGAGGCGGGCGCCGTCGCCGACCGCGTCGTGGTCCTGTCCGGTGGGCGACTGGTGGCCGACACCACCGGACCCGGCCTGGTCACCGCCGCCGGGCTCGACCCCGGCGCGGACGAGCGCTCCGACCTCGAGGACGCCTTCGTGGCGCTGACCCACCGGGTGCGGTCATGAGCGCGGCGGCTGCACTGACGGCTGCCCGGACGCCGCGTGAGGGCGCCCGCCGCAACGGCGGGTCGCTCGGCCTGCTCGCGCTGGCGGTGCGCACCGAGGTCGCCGCGTCGCTGCGGAGCGGGCAGTTCGTCGTCGGCATCATCGCCGTGCCCGTGATCCTCTACGCGATGTTCGCGCTGCCCGCAGGCAGCCAGCAGCTGCCCGGCGGCACGAGCATCGCGACGCTGGCCCTGGCGTCCTTTGCCGCCTACGCCGCCGTCTCGTCGGGGATCTTCATCTGCGGGGAAGCCGTCGCCGGCGAGCGCCGCCGCGGGTGGACCCGCACCCTTGCCGCGACCCCGCTGCCGAGGTGGGTGCACCTGGGCGCCAAGGTGGCCGTGACCGGGGTCTCCGGGCTGCTCGCCGCCGGGTGCCTGGTCGTGGTCGCCGTGCTCGCCGGTGGGGTGCGCCTGGAGGCCTGGCAGTGGGTGGGCTTCGCCGCCGTGGTGCTCGCCGGCGCCGCCGCCTTCTCCACCCTCGGGCTCGCCATCGCCTACCTCGTGCGCCCCAAGGTCGCGATCGTGCTCGCCGACCTCATCTTCTTGCCCCTGTCGTTCTGCTCCGGGTTCTTCATCCCCCTCAGCCAGCTCCCCGACGTGCTCGGCGACGCCGCGCCCTACCTCCCGACGCACCACCTCGGTCAGCTCCTCTGGCGCCAGGTCGCCCCTCCGGGTGACGTCCTCGCCTTCACCGGCGCCCCGCTGGCGCCCGTCGCGGTCAGCGTCGCGGCGGTCGCCGGCTGCTTCCTGGTCTGCGGGCTGCTCGCCGGCTGGGCAGCGCGGCGCGAGGCCGTGACGCGGCGCGGATGAGCCGTCGCGAGGCTCAGGAGCACCGGGCTCTCGCCGCCGTCCACCTTCGCGGCGGGGGCGCGCGTCCTAGGGTCGGCGCCACCGTCCGCGCCGACCGCTGGGAGACCCCATGACGCACCACCTCGCCGACCGCCCCTGGCTGCCCGGCGCCGTCGCGCACCGGGTGGGGGAGGTGCTGGGGCGCGTCGACGGCGCGGACGACGCCGGCGTGCAGAGCGAGCTGGACGCTCTCGTCGAGGCGAACCGGCAGACCCACGAGGTGGAGTGCGTCAACCTCAACCCCGCCACCAACGTCATGAACCCCCGCGCCGAGGCGATGCTGTCCGCCCAGCTCGGCTCGAGGCCGTCCCTGGGGTACCCCGGTGACAAGTACGAGGTGGGCCTCGAGGCGATCGAGGCGATCGAGGTGGTGGCCAGCGAGCTCGTCGCGCAGGTGTTCGCCGCGAAGCACGTCGAGCTCCGCGTGGCGTCGGGGGCCATGGCCAACCTCTACGCCTTCATGGCCACCTGCCGGCCGGGCGAGACGATCATCGTGCCCCCGACGAGCATCGGCGGGCACGCCACCCACCAGGACGTCGGGGCGGCCGGGCTGTACGGCCTGACCATCGCGGCGGCGCCCGTCGACCCCGACGGGTACACCGTCGACGTCCCCGCGCTCAAAGACCTCGCCGAGCAGGTACGACCCCGGCTGATCACGCTGGGGAGCAGCCTGAACCTGTGGCCGCACCCCGTCGAGCAGGTCGCCGAGATCGCCCACGGCGTCGGCGCGCGCCTGATGTTCGACGCCGCCCACCTCTGCGGCCTCATCGCCGGCGG
>JARIBR010000197.1 GCA_029258695.1 Quadrisphaera sp. | reverse complement strand
GCCCCACGCGCTGGCCGAGCTCCTCGACGCCGAGCTCGACCGTCGTCGCCGCTCCGCCGTGCAGCGGGGGACCACCACGCCGTCGGCAGCGGCCGCGGGGCCGGCCCTCGTGGTGCTGGTCGACGGGTCGGTAGGGCCCGGCGACCCCTTCGCCGACGCCGACGAGCTCGGCGTGGTGGTGCTGCGCCTGGTGCACTCGGGCGCCGTCGAGCCCGCGCACGTGGCCCTGACGGTGACCCTCGCCGCCGGGGGGAGCGGGACCGAAGTGGCCTTCGTGCCGCGCATCCAGGACGGCGACCCGCCGCCGCGCGCCCACGAGGTGCGGCCCGACGCCTTGTCCCTGCCGGCCGCCGATGCCGTGGCCCGCGCGCTCGCGCCGCGACAGCTCTCACGCCAGGTGGGCGAGGCGTCGCTGTCCGAGGTCAGCGACCTCCCGCGGCTGCTGGGCATCGACGACGTGGGGATGGTCGACCCCGCGGTGACGTGGCGCCGTCGCAGCGAGCGCGCGCTGCTCCGGGTCCCGCTGGGGGTCGACGCCGACGGCCGCCCCGTCGAGCTGGACCTCAAGGAGTCGGCCCTGGACGGCATGGGCCCCCACGGCCTGGCCGTCGGCGCCACCGGCTCGGGGAAGTCCGAGCTGCTCCGCACGCTGGTGACGGGCCTGGCGCTGACCCACAGCCCGGAGGACCTGGCGCTGGTGCTCGTGGACTTCAAGGGCGGGGCGACGTTCGCCGGCCTGAGGGACCTGCCGCACCTCGCCGGGTCGATCACCGACCTGGAGGACGACCCGGGCACCGTGGAGCGCATGACCGCCGCCCTGCGCGGGGAGCTGCGGCGTCGTGAGCGCGTGCTGCGCGACAGCGGCGACCTCGCGAGCATCCGCGAGCACCGCCAGGCACGTCTGTCCGGAGCCGACGTGCCGGCGCTGCCCCACCTGCTCGTGGTCATCGACGAGTTCAGCGAGCTGCTCGCGCAGCAGCCGGACCTCATCGAGCTGTTCGTGACCATCGGTCGGCTCGGCCGGAGCCTGGGGGTCCACCTGCTGCTCGCCACCCAGCGCCTGGAGGAGGGCAAGCTCAAGGGGCTGGACAGCCACCTCTCCTACCGCCTGGCGCTGCGCACGTTCAGCGCCGCGGAGTCCCGCTCGGTGATCGGCAACGCCGACGCCTACGAGCTGCCGCCCGTGCCGGGGTCCGCCTACCTCAAGGTGGACACGAGCGTCTACCAGCGGATGCGGGTGGCGACCGTCTCCGCGCCGTACACGGTGCCCCCGCCGGCCGCTGCGCGCACCGCGCCCACCCCGGCCCGGGTCTTCGATGCCTTCGGCGCGGGCGCTGGCGACGAGCAGTCGCGGCTGCCGGCGCTCGGCCTCGACCTCTCGGACCCGGGGCAGCGCTCGACGATGGCGGTGGCCGTCGACCGCCTGGCCGGCGCGGCGGACCAGGTGGCGCCGGTGTGGACCGCGCCGCTGCCGCCGGCCCTCCCGCTCGCCGCGGTGCTGGGCCCTCTGCGCCGCTGGGGCGCCGGTGACGCCGCGCAGCGTGCCACCCGCGGGCCGATGTCGGCGACCGTCGGCGTCGTGGACCTCCCCGAGCAGCAGCGCACGGAGCCCTTCACGCTGGACCTCGCGTCCTCCGGCGGCCACCTCGGCGTGGTCGGCGCGCCCCAGAGCGGCAAGTCCACCCTGCTGCGCACGCTCGTCGCGTCGCTGGCGATGACGCACCGCCCCGAGCAGCTCCAGGTGTACTGCCTCGACCTCGGCGGCGGGGGGCTGAGCGACCTGGAGGCGTTCCCCCACGTCGGTGGCGTCGCCACCCGCCGACGCCCGGACCTCATGCGCCGCACCGTCGCGCAGCTGGGGGCGCTCCTCGACGCCCGTGAGGAGTGGTTCGCCGAGCACGGGCTCGAGTCGGTCGCCGACCTGCGCGCCCTGCGCGCCCTGCGGGCCCGCGGCGCCGACGGCGACGGCGACGGCCCCGACGGCGACGTCGGCGGCCGTGCCGACGGCAGTGAGGAGCCGGCCGTCGGGGACGGGTACGGCGACGTCGTGCTCGTCGTCGACGGCTGGGCGGTGCTGCGCTCCGAGCACGAAGACCTCGAGCAGGCGATCACCGGCCTGACCACGCGCGGTGCGGCGTACGGCCTGCACGTCGTCATCGCGACCCCGCGCTGGTTCGACCTGCGCCCGGCGCTCAAGGACGCCCTGGGCGCCAAGGTGGAGATGCGCCTGGGTGACCCGGCGGACAGCGTGTTCACGCGGGCCGCCGCGAGGTCGATGCCCACGGCCACCCCGGGTCGGATGCTCACCGCGGGGGACCGCCGGGTCCAGGTGGCCCTCCCGCAGCCGGCGGTGCCCGGGCCCGATGGCGAGCCGGTGGTGGTGTCCCTGGCCGACGCGGGACGGGCGGTGAGCGCGGCGGTGGGTGGCGCCGGCGCGCCGCCGGTGCTCCTGCTGCCGGAGCGCGTGGACGTCGGCGACCTGCCGCCGGCCCGGCCCGGGGAGGCCGGTGTCGCCATCGGCGTCCGCGAGCGCGACCTGGGGCCGGCTCGCGTCGACCTGCTCGGCACCGACCCCCACCTGCTGGTGATGGGTGACTCCCGGTCCGGGCGCACGGCGGCGCTGCGGACGCTCATCGCGCAGACCACAGCCCGCCACGGCCCCGAGGAGCTGCGCGTCGTGGTGGTCGACTATCGCCGCGGCCTCCTCGACGCGGTCGGCGAGGACCACCTGTCGACGTACTGCGCCTCGGCGCCCGCTGCCGCCGAGGCGCTGGGATCGCTGTTCACCAAGCTCGCCGCCCGGCTGCCCGGCCCCGACGTCACCCGCGAGCAGCTGCGCGACGGCAGCTGGTGGCAGGGCCCGCACGCGCTCGTCGTCGTGGACGACCACGACCTCGTCGCCGCGCCCAGCGGCGATCCCGTGGCCCAGCTGCTGGACCTGCTGCCCGTGGCGCGTGACGTGGGCCTGCACGTCGTGCTCGCCCGCGCCGCCGGTGGGGCGATGGTGGGCATGACGACGCCGGTGGTGCGACGCCTGCGCGAGCTCGGGACCCCGGGCCTGCTGCTGTCCGGCTCCCCGGAAGAGGGGACGGTGCTGCACGGGGCCCGTCTGCGCGCGCTGCCGCCGGGGCGCGCGCTGCTCGCCCGGCGCCAGGACCCTCCCGAGCTCGTCCAGATCGTTTGGACCCCCGAGGACGGCGCCTGAGCCGTCCCGCCGGCCCGTCCCCCCGGTCCGCGACCGGCGGACCAGCCGGGGGTCACGGGCGCTGTGACCCCCGGACTCCGGTGGGGGAGGCACCCGGAGTCACCGACGCCCGGAGCCGTTGCTCACGCTGAGCAGGGTGGCGTGACCCCTCGTGCATCACGAGTGCCTCGTGCGGGCAGGCGGTCACGGATCGCTGCGCCACGGACCTCCGGAGCCGGGAAAGAACCCGAGATCCGCTACGAGGAGTGACACGCTCGCCGGGTGCTCCCGACGCCCCCTTCCCCCGGGTGGTCGCCCGACCGCCTCGCGACCGGCGCCCGCCCTGCGGGGGCCCCGACCCGCGCGCGGCGCCGGGCGAGCGACGGGCTGTCCTCGCTGCGCGCGGCCGCCGGCTGGGACCTC
>JARIBR010000168.1 GCA_029258695.1 Quadrisphaera sp. | reverse complement strand
AGATGGTGGGCAGCGAGGCGGCGATGGACAACGCCCGCGACGCCGCGCAGATCCTCGGGGGCACCGGGTACATGAACGAGTCCCCCGTGGGGCGCCACTACCGCGACTCGAAGGTCCTCGAGCTGGGTGAGGGCAGCACCGAGGTGCAGCTGGGGATCATCGCGCGGTCCCTGGGATTCGTCGACGCCCTCTGAGGGCGGCCGACCGCGAGGGCCGTCGTCCGCGGCGGTCCGTCCGCCGAGCGGGGAGTCGGTGCGACGGCGATCGGCCGAGCGGGGAGTCGGTGCGACGCCCGACGGCGTGTCGGAGGCACGAGCTCCCCGCTCGAGCACCAGCACCCGCCCGGGCGCCGGCGCGCACGTCGCGCGTCAGGTCATGGCTGCCGGGCGACGCCTCGCGAGGACCGGGCCCGCACGGCGTCGGCGTGCGCGGGCAGGTCCTCGGCCTCCGCGAGCGCCACGACGTGGGGGGCCACCGCCGCGAGGGCGCCGGCGTCGTAGTCCACGACGTGGATGCCCCGGACGAACGTGGCGACCGACAGCCCGGCGGTGTGCGCGCTGGACCCCCCGGTCGGCAGCACGTGGTTCGACCCGGCGCAGTAGTCGCCCAGGCTCACCGGTGCGTGCGGGCCGACGAAGATCGCCCCGGCGTTGCGCACCCGCGCGGCGACGGCGGGGGCGTCGGCGGTCTGGATCTCCAGGTGCTCCGCGCCGTAGCCGTCGACGACGACCAGGCCGGCGTCGACGTCGTCGACGACCACGGTCACCGACTGCTCCCCGCTCAACGCCGTCGCCACCCGCTCGGTGTGCTTCGTCGCGGCGACCTGGCGCTCCAGCTCGGCGTCGACGGCGTCGGCCAGCTCGGGCGAGTCCGTGACGAGCACGGCGGCGGCCATGGGGTCGTGCTCGGCCTGGCTGACGAGGTCTGCGGCGACGAGCGCCGGGTCGGCGCCGGCGTCGGCCAGCACGGCGATCTCGGTGGGCCCGGCCTCGGCGTCGATGCCGACCACGCCGCGGAGCAGGCGCTTGGCGGCGGCGACGTAGACGTTGCCCGGGCCGGTCACGACGTCGACGGGCGGGCAGACCTGCGTCCCGTCGGCCCCGTGCGCGCCGAGGGCGAGCATCGCGATCGCCTGCGCTCCCCCGGCGGCGTACACCTCGTCGACGCCGAGGAGCGCGCACGCCGCGAGGATCGTCGGGTGGGGCCATCCGGCGTGCTCGCGCTGCGGCGGGGAGGCGACGACGAGGGAGTCGACGCCGGCCACCTGAGCGGGGACGACGTTCATCACCACCGAGGAGGGGTAGACGGCGAGGCCGCCGGGCGCGTACAAGCCCACGCGCTCCACGGGGACGAAGCGCTCGGTGACGCGGGCGCCGTCCCCGAGGACGGTGGTGACGTCGGGTCGCAGCTGGTCGGCGTGGACGGCGCGCGAGCGCTCGATCGAGACCTCGAGCGCGGCGCGCACGGCCGGGTCGAGGCGCTCCAGCGCGGCGGCGAGGACGCCGGGCGGGACGCGCAGCGCGGCCGGCCGCACCCCGTCGAAGCGCTCGCCCGCGTCGAGGACCGCCGCGGCGCCGCGGGCGCGCACGTCCTCGACGACGGGACGCACCGCGGCGAGCGCCCCCTCGACGTCCAGCGCGGCGCGCGGGAGGGTGGCCCGCAGCTCGCGGGCGTCGAGGCTCTGGCCGCGCAGGTCGAGGCGTCGCATCACGGGATCTAGGGTAGGCGGGTCCGCCGGCCCCGCCCGGGCCCAGCCGTGACGCATCTCGCGGGAGTTCGGGCGGTCCACCGATCACCGCGCTGAGACAATCGCCAGCGTGACCGCGACCTTGCCCGCCGCCGCACCGTCGCCCACGCCCGGGGGGCCGGACGTGGAGGTCGCCGCCCTGGCCGCCCGGCTGCGCGCGGCGCTGGGCCCCGGCGGCGAGCGGTGCGTGGACCACGCGCGGCGGCGGCGCGCGGAGTACTCCAGCGACGCGTCGAACTACCGCGTGGTGCCCCAGGTCGTGGTCTTCCCCCGGGGCGCCGACGACGTGGAGGCCGCCGCGTCGGTGTGCCGCGACCTCGGGGTGCCCCTGACCTCCCGGGGCGGTGGGACGTCGGTGGCCGGCAACGCGGTGGGCCCCGGCGTGGTGCTCGACCACTCCCGGCACCTGCACGGGATCCTCGACGTCGACACGCAGTCCGGGGTGGCCGTCGTGCAGCCGGGCGTGGTGCTGGACGACCTCATGCGCGCCGCGGACCCGGGCGGCTGGCGCTTCGGGCCGGACCCGTCCACCCACAGCCGGGCGACCCTCGGTGGGATGATCGGGAACGACGCCTGCGGCTCCCACGCCCTGGCGTACGGGCGCACCTCCGACAACGTCCTCGGCCTCGAGGTGATCGACGGCCACGGCCAGCGGTGGTGGACCGACGAGGCGCCGACCCGCCTCGTCGACGAGCTCGCGGGGATCGGTGCACGCAACCTCGAGCTGCTGCGCACCTCGTTCGGCACGTTCGGCCGGCAGGTCTCGGGGTACGCGCTGGAGAACCTCCTGCCCGAGCGCCAGCGCGGCGACGCCGGCCCCAGCTCCCACCAGCAGCTGTCCGGCCAGGCCCTCGCCGGACGCAGCCTGGCCCGCCTGCTCACCGGCTCGGAGGGCACGCTGGCCACCACCCTGACCGCCCGGGTGCGCCTGGTCCGTCAGCCCGCCGCGGCGGTCTTCGTCGTGCTCGGCTACCCGGACATGGCCAGCGCCGCCGACGGCACCCCGGCCCTGCTGGAGCACGCGCCGCTCGCCGTCGAGGGCATCGACCGGCGCCTCGTGGACGTGGTGCGCGAGCGCGGGCGCGCCGCCGACGGCCTGCCCGACGGCGAGGGGTGGTTGTTCGTCGAGGTGGGCGGGACCGACCCGCGCGCTGCGGCGGCGGCGGCTGACGCCCTGGTGGCGGACGCCCTGGCCCACGGCGCGGTGGACTCCCTGGTCATCACCGACGCCGCCAAGGCTCGTGGGCTCTGGCGCATCCGCGAGGACGGCGCCGGGTTCGCCGGCCGCTCCCCCTCCGGGGAGCCCGCGTGGCCGGGGTGGGAGGACGCCGCCGTCCCGCCGGCGCGCCTGGGGGCCTACCTGCGTGAGTTCGACGCGCTCACGGCCTCCCACGGCGTCGACGGGCTGGCCTACGGCCACTTCGGTGACGGGTGCATCCACGTGCGCCTGGACCTGCCGCTCTCGGCGCTCGGCGGAGCGGCCCGCTCGCAGGCCTTCCTCGAGGACGCGGCGCGCCTGGTCGCCTCCCACGGCGGCTCGCTGTCCGGGGAGCACGGCGACGGACGGGCCCGCGGGGCGCTGCTGCCGCTGATGTACCCGCCCGAGGCGATCGCGGCGTTCGAGGCGGTCAAGCACGCCTTCGACCCCGACGACGTGCTGAACCCCGGCGTGATCGTGCGCCCCCGGCCGCTGGCCGCGGACCTGCGGGTGCCCTCGGCGAAGGTGGCCGTGAGCATCGGGCGGCGCGCACCGCACCTGGGGGACCCGGGCGGGCGCGGCGGCGGTGCGGGGACGCTCGGCTTCGCGTACCCCCGCGACGCCGACGACCTCACCCAGGCGGTGCACCGCTGCGTGGGGGTCGGCAAGTGCCGCGCCGACTCCGGCGGGGTGATGTGCCCGTCCTACCTGGCGACCGGGGACGAGAAGGACTCCACCCGCGCCCGCGCCCGCCTCCTCCAGGAGATGGCCAACGGCTCGCTCGTGGACTCCGGGTGGTCCTCCCCCGAGGTCGCCGAGTCCCTCGACCTCTGCCTGTCCTGCAAGGGCTGCGCCGTGGACTGCCCGGCCGGGGTGGACATGGCCACCTACAAGGCCGAGTTCCTCGACCACCACTGGCGAGGACGCCTGCGGCCGCGCAGCCACTACCTGCTGGGGTGGCTCCCGCGGTGGTCTCGCCTGGCGGTGCTGGCCCCGCGGCTGGTCAACGCCTCGCTGCGGGTGCCGGGGGCGGCGCGCGCCGCTCGGGCTCTCGGCGGGGTGGACCAGCGGCGGCCGCTGCCGAGGTTCGCGCCGCGCAGCTTCCGGTCGTGGTTCGTGGCGCGGCCCGGCGTCGGCCAGGTTCCCGCCGGCCAACCCGTGGTGCTGTGGGTCGACACCTTCACCCAGGCCTTCGACCCCGCCGTGGGCCAGGCCGCCGTGCGCCTCCTCGAGCACCTCGGCTTCACCGTGACGATCACCCGACGCCAGGTGTGCTGCGGGCTGACGTGGGTCTCGACGGGCCAGCTGGACGGCGCCAAGCGTCAGCTGCGGGCCAGCCTGGACGCCCTCGACGAGGCCACCGCCCGGGCGCTGGCCGGCACCGACCTCCCCGCCCGCGGCGCCGACGGCGCCTCCAGCGTGCCGGTCGTCGGCCTCGAGCCCAGCTGCACCGCGCTGCTGCGCGAGGACGCCGAGCGCCTCCTGCCCGGTGACGCCCGCGCTCACGCCCTGGGCCACCGGGTGCGCACCGTCGCCGAGCTCCTCGCCGAGCACCGCCCCGGCTGGCAGCCGCCGGACCTCACCGGTGGCGTGGGCTCGAGCCCCGGGGCGCCGGGGGGAGCGCGCGGCGCCGACGCGGTGGTCCAGCCGCACTGCCACCAGCACGCGGTGATGGGCTTCGGGCCCGACGCCGCCCTCATGGCCCGCGCCGGGCTGGACCCGCAAGTGCTCTCGGGCTGCTGCGGGCTCGCGGGCAACTTCGGCGCCGAGGCCGGCCACCACGAGGTCTCCGTCAAGGTCGCCGAGCACGCGCTCCTGCCGGCGCTGGCCCGCGTGGAGGGCACCGGTGCACCGGTGATCGCCGACGGGTTCTCCTGCCGCACCCAGTCGGTGGACCTCACCGGCCGGCGCCCCCAGCACCTCGTCGAGCTGCTCGCCGCCGCGCTGCCGGAGGACTGAGGGCGCTCCCGGCCCCCGCGCAGCACACCGCCGCCAGCAGGTGGGAACCGGTGCGCGCCCGCGCCATGATCCCGGCCGCGCGCGCCGACCTAGGATGGCGCGGTGCGCCAGCGTCTGCCCCTGTTCCCGCTGCGGCAGGTGCTCGTCCCCGGTCTGGTGCTTCCGCTGAACATCTTCGAGCAGCGCTACCGGGCGCTCATGGCCGACCTCCTCGAGCGCCCCGAGCACGAGCGGGCGTTCGGCGTGGTCGCCCTGCGCCAGGGACACGACGCCGGCAGCACGCCGCCGGCCTCGGCGCTGCACGCCGTGGGGTGCACCGCGCTGATCCGCGAGCACGAGCGCGCCCCGGACGGCGGATTCCACATCGTCACCGCGGGCGCCGTGCGCTTCCGGCTCCACGAGGTGGACGAGAACGCCGACACCCCCTACCTCACCGGGGTGGTCTCGCCGCTGGACGAGCCGGAGACCCCGCCGGACGAGAGCGGCGACCCCGGCGCCGCGGAGACGCTGACGCTCCTGGCCGAGGACGTCTCGCGGCGCTGGATGAGCTACCGCGAGCGCCTCGGCATCGCCACGACCGGCCTGCCCGACGCGGAGACGCCCGCGCCGGTGGTGCTGTCCTACCTCGTGATGGCCGGCATGGTCCTGGACCTGCCCGAGCGCCAGGGCTTGCTGGAGATCGCGGACACCACCACGAGGCTGCGCACCGAGCGGCGCCTGCTGCACCGCGAGGAGGTGCTCATCAGCGAGCTGCGCTCCCTGCCCGCGGTGGACCTCGCCTCGGCGGACATCAGCCCCAACTGAGACCGCTGGCGTGCGCACGGCGCCGGGACCCGTCCAGACCGGGAGGATCGAGCGTGACGAAGCACGAGAGAGCGGCCACGCCAGCGCTGCGGGCCCTGGCCGACGCCGGGGTGGCGCACACCGTCCGCGCCTACGACCATGACGCCGACGCGGTGGCGGCGGCCGGCGGCTTCGGCGCCGAGGCCGCGCTCGCCTTGGGCGTGACCGCGGAGCGGGTGCTCAAGACCATCGTGGTCTCCGTGGACGGTTCCCTGGGAGTGGTGATCCTGCCCGTCGGTGCCCGCATCGACCTCAAGGCCGCCGCCGCCGCGCTCGGCGGGCGCAAGGCCGTCCTCGCCGACCCCGCCGACGCGCAGCGCGCCACCGGGTACGTCGTCGGGGGGATCAGCCCTCTGGGCCAGCGGCGCGCCCTGCCGACGGTGGTCGACGCCGGGGCCACCGCTCACGGCACGGTGCTGGTCAGCGCGGGGCGCCGCGGCCTGGACGCCGAGCTGTCACCGCTCGACCTCGTCGCGCTGACAGGCGCGACGGTGGCCGACGTCAGCCGGACGCAGGGCTGAACCGCGCTGCCCGCCGAGCAGCGGTCAGCGGTGGGCCCCGTCGACGGCAGTGCTGGTGCCCGGCACGTCATCGTCATCGTCATGGGCACCAGCACCCCGGTCGGCGCGCTCCACGGCGCGCTCCAGGCGCCAGGCCACCACGGCGTGGCCGATCGCCGCGACGAGCAGCGTGACCAGCGGCCACACCACCAGCGCCGCCGGCGCGTCGACGCCGAGCGGGCTGACCAGCGAGCCGTCGGCGCCGCTGGACCCCTCGGGCGCGTCGACGCGCAGCGCCCCCTGCGCGACCAGCGACGCGGGGCCGAGCCACGCACCGACGGCCAGCGCCACGGCCGAGCCGAGCGCGGAGCCCGCGGCAGCCAGCACGGTGAGGGTCAGCGGACGCACCCGCGCCCGCACCGCCACGAGCACCCCGGTCACCACGCCGCCGGCGAGCCCGAGCAGCGCCATGGTCCCGTCCTGGGCCGCCGCGAGCTCGGGCATCGACGGCGCCGAGACGAGCAGGGTCTGGCCCGAGAGCGCCACCTGCACGGGGGCCGTGGGGGCCAGCACCCACCAGAGCAGACCGAGCACGGCGCCGGCGAGCACCGGGAGGCCGAGCGCCCACAGCCACGCGGGGAGGCGACGGTCCTCGCGCGCCGCGGCGGCGGGCCCCGGTGCCTCGTCCGCGTCCCCCGCGTCCCCCGCGTCCCCCGCGTCGCCCGCCTCGCTCACGCGGTGCCGGCGAGGCACGCCGGGCCGAGCAGCTCCTTGAGGTCTCCGTACAGCGACGGCGATGGCGTGACCCGCAGGGCGTCCTCCAGACGCATCGTCAGCGGCTGCTCGTGGGTGAGCAGCCGCAGGTGCACCTCGGTGAGGCCCTTGTGGATCTCCAGGACCTCGCGCAGGCGCTCCACGACGGGCTCGGTGACCCGCGACTCGTTCACCGCGATCACCACCGGGCCGCTGCCCGTGGCGGAGGTGTCCGGGAGGGTGAGCTCCTGGGCGTGGACGGACGGCACGTCGTCACGGCGCGAGAGCCGGCCCCGCACCACCACGACCGTGTCGTGCGCGAGCTGGTGGGCGAAGCTCTCGTAGGCGCTGGGGAAGAACAGCACGTCCACCGCGCCCTCGAGGTCCTCGACGGTGGCGATCGCCCACTGCTTGCCGGCCTTGGTCATCTTGCGCTGCAGACCCGTGATGAGCCCCGCGACGGTGATCGTCGACCCGTCGGTGCGGGACTCGTCGGTCAGCAGCGCGGCGATGGAGCAGTCGGCGGCGTCAGCGAGCACGTGCTCGAGCCCGAACAGCGGGTGGTCCGAGACGTAGAGGCCCAGCATCTCCCGCTCGCGCGCCAGCAGGTCGTGCTTGTCCCACTCGGGCAGGTCCGGCAGCGCGACGGTCAGGCCCGTGGGGCCCGTCGCGTCGTCGTCGTCGCCGCCCAGGCCGGCGAAGAGGTCGAACTGCCCGCGGGCCTCCTCGCGCTTGAGGCCGACGACGGAGTCCACCGCCTCCTCGTGGACGGCCAGGAGCTGGCGGCGGGTGTGCCCGAGGGCGTCGAACGCCCCGGCCTTGATGAGCGACTCGATGGTCCGCTTGTTGCACACCACCGCCGGCACCTTGGTGAGGAAGTCGGCGAAGGACGTGAACTCCCCCTTCTCGGTGCGGGCGGTGACGATCGCCTCGACGACGTTCTCGCCGACGTTGCGCACGGCGGCCAGCCCGAAGCGGATGTCGTCGCCGACCGCGGCATAGGTGGCGATGGAGGTGTTGACGTCGGGCGGGAGCACCGTGATGCGCATCCGCCGGCACTCCCCCAGGTACAGGGCCGACTTGTCCTTGTCGGACTGCACGGACGTGAGCAGCGCGGCCATGTACT
>JARIBR010000159.1 GCA_029258695.1 Quadrisphaera sp. | reverse complement strand
GAGGTCTCCGTCATCCCGTAGCAGATGGAGACCTCCGCCATGTGCATCACGTCGATGACCTGGCGCATCACCGCCTCCGGGCACGGCGACCCGGCCATGATCCCGGTGCGCAGGCTGGACAGGTCGTAGCGCTCGAACCCGGGCAGGGCCAGCTCGGCGATGAACATCGTCGGCACCCCGTAGAGGCTGGTGCAGCGCTCGGCCTCGACGGCCGCGAGGGTCGCCGCCGCGTCGAACCCCGCGCTCGGGATGACCATGGTCGCGCCGTGGGTCGTGGCGCCCAGGTTGCCCATGACCATGCCGAAGCAGTGGTAGAAGGGCACGGGGATGCAGACCCGGTCCTCCTCGGTGTAGTGGACCAGCTCCCCGACGAGGTAGCCGTTGTCGAGGATGTTGCGGTGGCTCAGGGTCGCGCCCTTGGGGAAGCCCGTGGTCCCCGACGTGTACTGGATGTTGATGGGGTCGCCGGGGTCCAGGCGCTCCGCCACGGCGGCCACCGCGGCGTCGTCACGGGGCCCGCCGGCCAGCGCGTCCCACCCCGGGGTCCCGACGATGACCACCTCGCGCAGCGCCGGGCAGCGCGGCGCGACGTCGGCCAGCATCTGCGCGTAGTCCGAGCCCTGGTGCTCGCGGGCCGCGACGACGACGCTGACGCCCGCCTGGGTGAGCACGTACTCCAGCTCGTGGGCGCGGTAGGCGGGGTTGACGTTGACGAGGACCGCGCCGATCTCCGCGGTGGCGTACTGCACGAGCGTCCACTCCGCCGCGTTCGGCGCCCAGATGCCGACCCGGTCGCCGGGGACGACGCCGCCGCGCAGGAAGCCCGCGGCCAGGCGCCGGACGGCGCGGAGCAGCTCGTCGTACGTCCAGCGCCGGCCGGTGGGGACGTCGACCAGGGCGTCGCGCTCCCCGTGGCGGGCCACCGTCGCGGCGAGGTTCGCGCCGATCGTCTGGTCGAGCAGCGGCGGGCTCGCCGGGCCGGTCTCGTGCGAGGGATCAGCCATGACGTCGTCGTCCTCCATCGGCCGGGATGCTGGTGGTCGTGAGGATAGACGTCAGCGCCGCATGACCCTGCGCGCCAGGCTGTTGCCGATGAGCTGGCCGACCTGCACGATGACGATGATCGTCGCCACCGTGACGTACACGACGCCCCAGTCGTAGCGCTGCGATCCGTAGGTGATGGCGTAGTTGCCCAGGCCTCCGCCGCCGACGAGGCCCGCCTGGGCGGACATGTCGATGATCCCGACGAAGATGAACGTGTAGCCCAGCACCAGCGGCCCGAGACCCTCGGGGACCACCACGGTGAACAGGATGCCCAGGCGCGAGCCCCCGCTGGCGCGCGCGGCCTCGACCACGCCGGGGTCCACGCCCACCATGTTCTGCTCCACGATCCGCGCCACCGCGAACGCCGCGGCCAGGGAGATCGCGAAGGTGACCGCCGCGGTACCCAGCGTCGTGCCGATGACCACGGACGTCAGCGGAGCGACGGCTGCGAGGAAGATGATGAACGGGATGGGCCGCACGACGTTCACGAGCAGGTTGACGGCCCCGAAAGCCCACCGGCTCTCCAGGATGTTGCCCGGACGGGTGGCGTACAGCGCCAGTCCCAGCCCGAGCCCCATGATCCCGGAGGCCACCATGGAGACCAGCGTGATGAACAGCGTCTGGCCGATGGCGGCGAGGTAGACGTCGACGGTGTCGAGGAAGCCCTGCATCAGTGCACCTCCACCGCTCCGCGCCCGGCGGCGCGCAGCTCGGCCACCGCGGACTCCACCGCGCCGGGGTCGCCGGTGAGCTCGTACGTCAGCGAGCCGATGCGGCGCTCACGGATCTCCCCGACCCCGCCCCACACGAGGTGGGCGTCGACGTCGGAGGTGGCGAAGACCTTGTCGATGCCGCGCTGCTGGTCCGGCTCGTCGGTCACCGCGACGGAGACCAGGGTGCCGTGGAGGCGCTCGCGCAGCCGGGCGAGCGCCTCCTCCGAGGGGCGGTCGTGCAGGGCGGTGCGCACGAACTTCTTCCCCGACGGGGTGCGCGGGGAGGCGAAGAGGTCGTAGACGTCACCGACCTCCACCACCCGGCCGGCCTCCATGACCGCCACGCGGTCGGCGATCTGGCGCACGGCGTGCATCTCGTGGGTGATGACCACCGTGGTGACCCCGAGGTCGCGGTTGACCCGTCGCAGCAGGCCGAGCACCTCGGTGGTGGTCTCCGGGTCCAGGGCGCTGGTCGCCTCGTCGGCGAGCAGCAGCGGGGGGTTCGTCGCCAGCGCGCGGGCGATGCCGACGCGCTGCTGCTGGCCCCCGGAGAGCTGCTCGGGGTAGGAGTGGGCCTTGTCCAGCAGGCCGACGAAGTCGAGCAGCTCGGCCACCCGCGCGTCGCGCTGCGCCTTGTCCATCCGCGCCACCTTCAGCGGGTACTCGACGTTGCCGGCCACGCTGCGGGAGCGGAAGAGGTTGAAGCGCTGGAAGATCATGCCGATCTTCGCGCGCTCAGCCCGCAGCTGGCGCTCACCCAGCGCGGTGATCTCCTGGCCGGCCACGCACACCGTGCCCGCGGTGGGCTTCTCCAGGGCGTTGATCAGCCGCACCAGGGTGGACTTGCCCGCTCCGGAGTAGCCGACCACGGCGAGGATCTCCCCGCGCTCGACGGAGAGGGTGACGTCGTCGACCGCGGTCACGACGGCTCCGGTCCCCGGCCGGCGGTAGTGCTTGGAGACGCCCTCGAGCTCGACGACGGGGCTCACGAGATGGCCGCCCTCGCGTCAGCCTCCACCTGGGCCAGCTCCGCCTGGAGGTCCTGCGCGCTGGTCTCGCTGACCACGGCGTCGGGGTAGTCCTCGCGGAACTTCTCCTGCACGGCCGGGTCGCCGAACAGCTCGACGAGGTCCTGGTAGATCTCGTCGTCGACGTCGGCGGCGCGCGTGACGAAGAGGTTCACGTAGGGAGCGGACTCAGCCCCTGCCGGGTCGACGTCGAAGACGACGTCGGAGGACGGCAGCCCGGCGGCCGTCGCGAAGTTGTTGTTGACGATCGCGCCCTGGGCGGAGCCGCTCTGGAGCGCGTTCGCGGTCTGCGAGGCGTCGACCGGGACCACGTCGACACGCTGGGTCTCGATGTCGGCCTCGGTGGAGAAGGCGTCGCCGCCGTCAGCCAGCGTGAGCAGGCCGGCGGCCTGGAGGGTGAGCAGCGCGCGCGCCTCGTTCACCGCGTCGTCGGGGATGGCGATCTGCGCGCCGTCCTCGAAGTCCTCGGGGCTCTGCGCGGTCGTGGAGTACAGCGGGAGCGGGTACACCGCGGTGGCTCCGATGGGCTGGAGGTCGTCATCGGCGGTGACGTTGTAGTTCGCGAGGTACTGGACGTGCTGGAACTGGTTGATGTCGATCTGCTCCTGCGCCAGCGCCGGGTTCGGCAGGCTGTAGTCGGCGAAGTTCACGAGCTCGACGTCGACGCCCAGCTCGGACTCCGCGAGCGCCGTGTAGGTGGCCCAGTAGGGCAGCGCCTCGTCGGTGACGCCGATGGTCACGCTCTCGCGCTCGCCGGACGCGGCGGCGGTCGCGTCGGCGTCGGCATCGGCGGACGAGCCGCCGCGGGTCAGCGCGAGCACGGCGATGATCACGGCCACGACGACCACCACGACGATCACGGCGATCAGGCCCTTGCGGGATCGCCGGGGGCGGTCGGGGAGGGAGGGAGCGGCGGAGGTGGACATGGTGGGGCTCCTCGGGTGGTCAGCAGGACGAAGCGGGTGCGCAGGCGCGACTGATCACCGAGCAGAGCGAGGAGCCGCGCTTGCCGGGTCGTGCCCGGCCAGGTCGTCACTCAGGGCACCCCACCGCGGACGGGGGTTGCCGGGCAGCCAGCTGAGGCTTGGCGCTGCCACTCATGACCCAGGCAGGAAGATAGACCGGGGCGGCCCTCGTGGTCAACGCGGGTCGCCGCGTCGTGGAGGGTCGCCCGGCTCCGGTGCCCCTGGTGACAGATGAGGCGTACGGGCGCATGATGGTCCTCCCGGTGGCCGGTGATCGACCGCCCGACGTCTGCGCGGAGGTGCGCGTGCCCCTCATGGAGCCCCTGGTCGAGCGCGCGGGCCCGCCCGTCCTGGACGGCCCGGCGAAGGCGGCGCCCGTCGTCGAGGTGTCCGGGCCGGTGGCGCCGTGGCGCGGTCCTGACTCCCGGTGGCGGCGCCGGCGTGAGCGCCGTGCGGCGGCAGCGCGGCTGCAGGCGGCGCAGCTGGCCGCCGCCCGGCGCGCCGAGCTGCACCACATGGCCGGGGTCCTCGCCCAGGCCGCCTCGCTGGTCGAGCGCGGCTGGGTGCAGGACGGGTGGCTGCGGGTGTCGACGGGTACCGGGACGCGGACCATCACGTCCCGCTCGCTCGGGCTCGTCGACGAGCAGGCGGTCATCGGTGGGTGCCTCGTGGGGGCCGTCGTCCACGGCGTCGGGCTCTCGCGCGTCTCCTCGCAGCTGACCAGGCGCTCGCTCGACGTGGTGTGGCAGACCCTCTCCGGCGGCCCGGTGCGCCCTGGTCGGGCCTGCGCCCCGGACGTCCACCGGGCCCGCGTGCGCGACCTCACCCGGTGGAACGACACCCCCGGGCGGCGCCCCGAGGAGGTGTCGCAGCTGCTGCGGCGGGCTTCGGGACACGTCCGCGAGGCCGCCGCGTCCTGCTGAGCCGGGCGAGGCGGGCCACCGCCTGCTGAGCCGGACGAGGCGCGCCACCGCCGCCGGATGGCGCAGGGGGGACGTGGCTGGCCCGCCGCTGCCACGGCGCGAGCCGGTCCCCCGCCGCGCGGCGCGTCGACGTGCAGCCTTGCCCCCCGCCCTTTCCCCCCGGTGATCATGGGCGATCACCCCCTCCCGCGCGGTGATCATGGGGAATCCCCCTTTCCCGCGCGGTGATCATGGGCGTTCACCCCCTCGGGGCGGCCCAGAAGGGGGTGAACTCCCATGATCACCGAGGCAGGAGGAGGCCGAGGCAGAAGGAGGCCGAGGCAGAAGGAGGGCGAGGCAGAAGGGCCGAGCGGGGGTGCCACCGCGGGTGACGCGCGCTGACGGCGGGTCCCCTCACGGACCGCCGCTTCCTGGGAGGGTGGGGCGTGCCCGCCGCGCCCCCCTCCGCCACCGCCGGAGGGCGTCCCGGTGACGGGGACCAGGGCCACGCTCCTCCCCCCGCGGCCGCCACCCGGGGACGCCGTCCCGCCCGCCGGGGTCGGCGCCGGCTCGGAGTGGTCCTGCTGGTCACCGGAGCCGTCGTGGTGGGTCTCCTCGCGTGGGCCGGGGTGGCTCTCCTGGGGCTGCGCGGCGCCGCGTCCGCCGCCGCCGCGCACGTGCGCGACGTCGAGGCAGCGCTCACCTCCGGTGACACCCCCGGCGCCCTGGCGGCCGGGCGCGCCGCCGCGGCGCAGACCGCTCGCGCTCACCACCTCGCCGACGCCCCACCGCTGCGGCTGGCCAGCCACCTGCCCGTCACCGGCCCCCTGCTCACCGACACCCGGCACCTGGCCGCCGCGGGCGACGTCGCGATCGGCGGCGGGGCCGTGCCCGTGCTCGAGGTTCTCGACCGCCTGGGCGCCGACGGCGGCGGTCTGCTGCGCGCCGACGGCAGCATCGACGTCGACGCCGTGACGGGCGCCTCACGGGTGGTCCACCGCGCCCACCGCGCGCTGGTCACCGCGCAGGCCCGGGCCAGTGCGGTCGACCCCGGCCGGTTCCCGCCCGCGGCACGCACCCCGGTCATCGCGGCGCGCGACGGCATGACGGGCCTGACCTCTGCGCTCGCCCGCGCCGACCTCGTGCTGGCCGCGGCCCCCGACGCGCTGGGGGCCCGGGGGGAGCGCAGCTATCTCGTGGTCTTCCAGAACCCCGCGGAGGTGCGTCCCACCGGGGGGCTGTTCGGGACGTGGGCCTCCCTGCACGTCGTCGACGGACGGGTCCACCTGACGCGGGTGGGCGCGAACGACGACTTCACCGGCGTCCGCGCCCCGACCTCGGGCCTGGGACCCGAGCAGCGTGCGTACTACGGCGAGCGACCGGTGCGGCTGACGAACGCGAACCTCTCCCCGGACTTCACCGTGGCGGCTCCCCTGCTGGTCAGCGCGTGGGAGAGCCTGGGGCGCACCACCCCGGACGCCGTGGTCGCCGTCGACCCCCAGGGGATGGCTCCGCTGCTCGGCGACGCCACGCTCGAGGTCCCCGGCGGCCCCGACGTCAGCGCCGCCACGGTGGTGGACGTCCTGCTGCGCCAGGTCTACGTCGACCTGGCCGGGGACGACGGCGCCCGCACGCGGTACCTCTCGGACGTGGTGCGGACGGTGTTCGCCCGCGCCCTGGACGGCGGTGCGCTCACGCCGGGGGCGCTGCGCGCGGTGGCCGGCGCCGCCCGTGACGGACACGTGCTCGCCTGGAGCGCGGAGCCGGCGCTGCAGGACGCCCTGGTCGGCGCCGGCATCGCGGGCGAGCTTCCCCACGCCGTGCCGGGCGCCGCGCGGGTGCACCTGACCAACGTCGACGGGTCCAAGCTCGACTACTACCTCGACCTGGACGTGAGGACCACCTGTCCCGCGGACGGCGCACCGGCGTCGATGGTGGCGACGCTGCGCCAGGACGCCCCGGCCACCGTGCCCGCCTACGTCGCCAGCAAGCTGGCGGGCCCAACGGGCGCAGCGGGTGACGCGACGACGCACACGCTGCAGGTCGCCCTGTACCTCGCCGGGGACAGCGCTCCCGGCGCGGTGGACGTGGCCGGGAGCCCGGTGGGCACCTCCTCGGGGAGCGAGGCGGGCTGGCGGTGGGCACGGTTCGACGTCGAGCTGCCCCGCGGTGAGGAGGTGGTCGTCACCGCGCCGATCGCCGACATCGCGCTCACCGACGTGAGCGTCCAGCCGCTGGTCAGAGAGGCCGGCGTGGACGTGGCACCGTGCAGCCGGTGACACCGAGCGATCGCCGCACCACGGACGAGCACCACGCCCCGGCGGGGCACCGCACCACGGACGAGCACCGCCCTGCGGGGGAGCACCACGCCCCGGCGGCGCACCGCACCTACGGCGAGCTGGTGACCGCGCTGGCGGCGGCCCAGAAGACCACGCGCGGCGCCCCCCTGTACTCACGGCTGGTCAACCGCCCCCTCGGTCGGCGCCTCGCCGCGCTGGCCCACCTCGCGGGGGCGACGCCCGACCAGGTGACGGCCGCCTCCGCCGTGGCGACCTTCGCGGGCATCGCGGCGATCGCGCTCGCCCCGGAGGGGGCGTGGTGGTGGGGCGTGGTGGTCGCCGCCGCGCTGGTGCTGGGGTACGCGCTGGACGCCGCGGACGGCCAGCTGGCGCGCCTGCGCGGCGGCGGGTCGGTGGCCGGCGAGTGGTTGGACCACGTGGTGGACGCCGCGAAGATCGCCACGATCCACCTCGCCGTGGCGGTCGGCGCGTGGCGCACCGGGGCCGACGCCGCGTGGTTGCTGGTCCCGCTGGGCTTCTCCGCGGTGGCGTCGACGTGGTTCTTCACGATCATCCTCAACGACCACCTCTCCCGGCTGGCGGGCGGGCGCGACGGGCAGGCCGCCGTGGCGCCGCCCAGCAGGGACGCCCACGACGGCCACGCCGGGAGCGACGGGCGCGGCAGGGCCAGCGCTGCCCGCTGGGCCCGCTCGCTGGCGGCGCTGCCGGCGGACTACGGCCTCCTGTGCGTGGTGACCGTCACCCTGGGCTGGCCCGCCCTCTTCCGCTCCCTCTACACCGCCGTGGCGCTTGGCTTCCTCGTCATCACCGCGGCCTCCATGGTCGCGTGGCGGCGACGGATCGTGACCATTGCTACCCGTCCGCACAGGCACTCACCGTGACTAGTTAGCCTCATGAGAGCAGGGCAGTGACGTCGTCTCGTGATTTTTGGGTGGGATGTCCGGTTCGATAACTCCGAAGAGCCACAATGTTGCAACCCTGCGTGATGGACTTCGCCCACTGCCGCTCGGCACCCCGGAGGAGAACGTGCACGCTGACCGATCCCTGAGGATCGCCATGATCGGGACCCGAGGCGTCCCCGCTCACTACGGCGGTTTCGAGACCGCCGTGGAGGAGATCGGCGCGCGTCTGGCGGCCGACGGCCACACGGTGACGGTGTACTCCCGCTGCGACGGCGACGCCCACGGCGCCGTGCACCGGGGGATGCGCCGCGTCGAGCTGCCCGCGCTGCGCCGCCGCAGCCTCGAGACGCTCTCCCACACCCTGCTGTCCGTGCTCCACCTGCTCACCCGTCGACGCGCACCCGACGTGGTGCTCGTGTTCAACGCCGCCAACGCCGTGCTGCTGCCGCTGCTGCGCCTGCGGAGGATCCCCGTGGCCACGCACGTCGACGGGCTGGAGTGGAAGCGCGACAAGTGGTCGGGGACCGGCAAGCGCTTCTACCGCACCGCCGAGGCGCTCGCGGTCCGCTGGTCCGACGCGCTGATCGCCGACGCGGCGGGCATCGCCGACTACTACCGCGAGGAGTTCGGCGCCGCGACCGAGCAGATCGCCTACGGCGCACCGATCCAGCGCCGCGCCGCCCACGACCGCGTCGAGGACCTCGGGCTCGTCCCCGGCGGCTACCACCTCGTCGTGGCGCGCTTCGAGCCCGAGAACCACGTGGACCTGATGCTCCGCGGGCACCTCGCCTCGCGGGCGGCGCTCCCGGTCGTCGTCGTCGGCTCCGCGCCCTACGCCGGCGAGCACGTCGCCCTCATCGAGTCCCTCGCGGCGGACGAGCGCGTGCACCTGCTGGGGCCGGTGTGGGACACCGAGATCCTCGACCAGCTGTACGCGCACGCGCTGACCTACCTGCACGGCCACTCCGTCGGGGGCACGAACCCCTCCCTGCTGCGGGCGATGGGCGCGGGGACGGCGGTGATCGCCTACGACGTCGTCTTCAACCGCGAGGTGCTGGGCGCCCACGGCTGCTTCGTCGCCGGCGCGCAGGACGTCGGGCCGCTGCTGGAGGACGCCGAGCACGACCCGGCCACGTGGCGCGAGCGAGGAGCCGCCCTGCGCGAGCACGCCGCACGCACCTACTCGTGGGACGCGGTGGCGCAGGACTACGGCGTGCTCGTGCGCTCGTTGGCCCAGGGGGGCAGCCAGCGCGGCGAGCACAGCGGGGCCCGTGCCTCCGGGGGCGAGATCGGCGCCGTGGTCGCGATGCAGACCCGCGTCGCCGCGCTCTCGCGACCGCTGGTGGCGCGTGCCGGCCGCGGGGACGCTGCACCCCACCAGCGCTGCCCGGACGACGGCGCCCGCTTCGACGACGCCGGCCACGACGACGCCGAGGACCTCGCGCGCCCGGCGACCGTGGCGTCATGAGCGTCGGCTACGTCCCAGGGGTGTGGGACATGTTCCACGTCGGGCACCTCAACATCCTGCGGCGGGCCCGCGAGGGCTGCGACCTGCTGGTGGTCGGCGCCGTGACCGACGAGGTGGTCGCCGCCACGAAGGGCCGCTCCCCCGTGGTCCCGCTCGCCGAGCGCATGGAGATCCTCCGGGGCCTGGCCATCGTCGACCAGGTGGTCGCCGACGACTGCGGCGCCGACAAGCTGCCCATGTGGCAGCGCCTGGGCTTCGACGTGCTGTTCAAGGGCGACGACTGGCGCGGCACCGAGCGCGGCGCCGTCCTGGAGGCCTCGATGGCCGCGGTCGGGGCCCGGGTGGAGTACTTCCCCTACACCCCCGGGACGTCCTCGACGCTGCTGCGCGCCCTGCTCACAGCCCAGGAGCGCTGAGGCCGTGGACGCCCGCCGACCCCAGGATGGTGGCCGCGGCGCGCTCGACGTCCCGCACGCAGGCGCGGTAGGCCCTCGCGGACCGTCCGTACGGGTCGGCGAGGTCGTCATCGGCCCCGGCGGGGGCCCCGCGACGCTGCGCGGCCGTCGGGGCCAGCGACGCCCACCGTGCCACCTCCCCGCCGGGGGTGGCGGGTGCGGCAGGCCCCACACCGCGAGCGGTGCCGATGGACGCGGCGAGCAGCCGAGCCATCTCCCGCAGCGTGAACGTCACCCGGAGCGCACCGGGCACCGCGCCGACCACGGTGGCGCGGTGGGCGCGGGTCGCGACGAGCACGAGGTCGGCGCCCCGCACCTGCTCGAGGGTCAGCTGGCGCGGGCGGTGACCAGCGAGGTCGACCCCCCGCTCCGCCAGCGCCTGCGTCAGGGGCGCGGGCACCGCCTGCTCGCGGACCGCGCTGGTTCCCGCGCTGGTCACCTCGACGCCGCTGCCGGGTGGCAGCCCTCGCGCCAGCAGGGCCGCGGCTGCCGGGGAACGGCAGAGGTTCGCCGTGCACACGACGAGGACGGAGAAACCAGGCACCGGGGCAGTGTGCCGCTCCCCCCTCGCCGACCGTCCCGCTCCCGTAACCTGCCGCCTGCGCTGCGTGAGCGTCCCGTGGCTGCCGACGGATCGGGCACAGCGATGACGAGCACCGACGGAGAGGGTGAGCGCGGATGGACCTGAGCGGTGCCCTCGCGGCCCTGCGTCGGTGGTGGCCCGTGGTGGTGGTCCTGGCGCTGCTCGGCGCGGCCGCCGGCGCCGCGCACACCGCGCTGGCGCAGGAGCGCTACGAGGCGAGCACCACGGTGTTCTTCAGCGTGCAGGGCGGCGAGGACGTCGGCGAGCTCGTCCAGGGCACCACCTACACGCTGGACCTGGTGCAGTCCTACGCCTCCGTGGCCACCATGCCGATCGTCCTCGACCCCGTCATCGACGACCTGGGGCTGGGCACCACGCCGGTCGACCTGGCCCGCGACGTCACGGCGCAGGCGCCGCTGGGCACGGTCCTGCTGGAGATCACCGCCGAGCAGCCCACCGCCCAGGGCGCCGCCGACGTGGCCGACGCCGTCGCGCAGCGCCTCTCGGAGGCGGTCGAGACGCTCTCGGCGGGCACCGCGGAGACGGGGGCCATCACGGTCACCACCACGCAGGACGCCAGCCCTCCGACCTCGCCGGCGTGGCCGGTGCCGCTGCTGGACGTGGCCACCGGGCTGCTCGGCGGTCTGCTCGTGGGTCTGGCCGCCGCGCTGGTGCTCGGGGTCAGCGCCGCCCGCGTCGACGGTCGCGAGGCCCTGGCCCGGCTCACCACGGTGCCGCTGGTGGGGTCACTGCCCGACGACCCCCACGGGCGCGGAGGAGCCATCGCCAGCACCAGCGCGCCGCTCGGCGCGGGCCCCGAGGCGTACCGCGCGCTGCGCACCAACCTCGAGTTCCTGCGCGCCAGCCCCCCGCCGCTCACCCGGGCCGCGTCGGGTCCGCCCGGCGCCGACGAGGCGGGCGCCGGTCCGGCCGCGGGGAGCCTGGGCGGCGGGGGCCAGGTGGTCGTCGTGACGTCGTCCGTGGGCGGCGAGGGCAAGACGACCACCGCGGCCAACCTCGCGGCGGCCGTCGCCGACACCGGCCAGCGCGTCCTGCTCGTCGACGCGGACCTGCGCCGCCCCACCGTCGCGTCCGTGCTGGGGCTCGAGGGCAGCGTGGGCCTGACCACCGTGCTCGTCGGGCGGGCCACCCTGGGCGACGTGGTCCAGCTCTGGGGCCCGGGCGGGCTGCGGGTGCTGACCGCGGGCGACGTGCCCCCCAACCCGAGCGAGCTGCTCGCCTCCCCGATGATGGCGCGCCTGGTGGCCGCCGTGCGCCGCGACCACGACGTGGTGATCATCGACACCGCGCCCGTCCTCCCGGTGACCGACGCCGCGGTCCTCGCCACGCGCACCGACGGCGCCCTGGTCGTCGTCGACGCGCGCCGCACGCCCGCGCGCAAGGTCGACGAGACCCTCACGCGGCTGGGCACCGCGGGCGCTCCGGTCCTCGGGATGGTGCTCAACCGCACCGCTCGCGAGCGCGACGCCTCCTACGGCGCCCCTCCGCCGCGGCGGAGGTGGCTGCCGCGGTGGGTCGGCCAGCGCGGGCCCGGTGGGCCGGACGGACAGAGCAGCACGGACGGACGGAGCAGCACGGACGGACGCAGCGGGCAGGACGGGCGCAGCGGGCAGGACGGGCGCGGCGGATCGGGTGGCGCGAGCAGCGCGCAGACCGTGGTCCTGCCGGCGGACGACCGGCACCCCGCCGAGCCGTGAGGACGGCGACCTCAGCCTCGGGCGCGCACCCGCCGGGCCCGGACGGGGCGCGCACCCAGGGCGCTCGCGTACGCGCGGGCGTGGGCCGCGGCGATCGCCGGCCACTCGCGGGCGGCGAGGTCCGGCGTGGAGCCGCCGGCGAGCGTGG
>JARIBR010000130.1 GCA_029258695.1 Quadrisphaera sp. | reverse complement strand
CCACACCCGCTCGACGCTCGGCCAGCGCATCAGGCGGGAGAGGACCTCGCGGGGGAGGCCATCGCGGTCGCCCACGGTGCCCCGCTTCGCCCACCCGGGCCCGTCCAGCAGCACCGCCATCAGCGGTCGGCTCGGGGCGTCGGCCAGCGCTACCGAGAGGTCGACCTTGAAGTCCGAGAGCCCCACGTCGGTGCGCACCCCCAGGCCGCGCCGGCGCAGCGCCCCGGCCACCTCGTCGCGGTGACGATCCACCACCGCGAGGCGCCGCTCGCCCTGGCCCAGGCTCGACGGCCCGTGAGCGGCGAGGTCGAGGTAGGCCCGCAGGTGCTTGATGCCCGTCGACGACGTCTGCTCCGCGCGCAGCTGCTCGGGATCGAAGGAGCTGAACACGATCACCTGCCGGCGTGCGCGCGTCACGGCGACGTTGAGCCGCCGCTCCCCACCGCCGCGGTTCAGCGGCCCGAAGTTCAGCGGCAGCACGCCGCGCTCGTTCACGCTGAAGGCGGTGGAGAACAGGATCACGTCGCGCTCGTCGCCCTGCACGTTCTCCAGGTTCTTGACGAACAGCCCCTCCTCCGAGCCCTGCAGCGCCGTCACCAAGCGCTCGTCACCGCTGTCGAGGAGGAGCCGTTCGACCAGGGTGCGCTGCTGGGCGTTGAAGGTCACCACGCCCAGCGACGGCGTCACGTCCGGGGAGGCGTCGAACCTCCGGCGGATCTCCGCGACCACCGCCCGCGCCTCGACGGGGTTGGTCCTCAGCCGGGCGCGCTCGCCGGAGCGGTAGAAGTGTCCGTCGACCCGCACCAGGCTGATGCCGCGGTCGTCGGCCCTCGCGCTGTCGTCCGGCTCACCGGCGGCGTCGGTGGGGGCGGGGAAGGAGGAGAGGCGGTCCTCGTAGTAGTGCCGGTTGCTGAACGCGATCAGCGTCTCGTCCTGGCTGCGGTAGTGCCACGACAGCCAGCGGCTCGGCACCCTGGCCAGCGCCGCCTCGGACAGGATCGACTCCTGGTCCTCCACGGCGGTGAACTCCTCGTCCACGGCGTCGTCATCGTCGTCTGACAGGCCCGCCTCACCGAAGCTGGTGGGTGGCATCTGCCTGCTGTCGCCCACCACGACGACGGACCGGGCGCGTCCCATCGCCCCGACGGCGTCGGCGACCCTGATCTGGGATGCCTCGTCGAAGACGACGACGTCGAAGAGGTCCGGGTCCGGAGGGAAGAACCGGGCGAGCGAGTCCGGGCTGACGAGCACGCACGGCATCACCTGGGTGATGAGGTCCCCGTAGCGGCTCATCAACATCCGCACCCCGAGGCCGCGGCGCTGCTTGGCCAGCTCTCGCGACAGCTCCCCGACGCGCCCGCGGGCCGTGCTGGCCTGGAAGGGACGGGCGCCGAGCACCTGACGCGGCAGCTCGAGGCGCATCTGCTCGCGGACCGACCCGGAGGCGGCGGTGAAGCGGTCCACGGCACGGTTCTGGTTCTCGCGGGAGAACCCGTCGAGCCCCGTGGTGGCGCGCCGCTCAGCCAGCGACTCGAGTGCCACGCCCCGATCGAGGGCGCGGGCAGCGTCCTCGGCGGCCACGCCGCCCGTCCGCAGCAGCCGGTGGGCCTCGTCCAGCCCGGCGGTCCGCAGCGGCTCGAGCACCTCGAGCATCGCCAGGTAGGCCCGCAGCGACCAGCGACGCTCGTCGGTGAGGTCCCTGGCGCCAGCGCCGTCCTGCCAGGCGGTGATGAGTCCGGCCTCCGGCTCGGTGAGGTCCTGCTCGGAGAGACCGGTCGCCGCGGCGAAGGCGTCCGCCGCGTCCGCCGCGGTGGTCAGTACGACGGCGGCCGGGTCCGCACCCGAGGGCCGCGCGGCGGCGTACCGGCGCAGCGGCCCAGCGAAGGGGCCCGACGGGTCCACGGCCTCGCCGGTGGCGACCAGCGCGCCGACCTGCCGCTCGACCACCGCGCGCTGGTCGGGCACCAGAGGGTCCCAGCCATCGGGGACGCTCACCCCGCTGAGCGCTCGGGCCCGCTCGACGAGGGAGCGGACCTGCTCCTGCAGCGGGGCCAGGGCGTTGAGCACGCCGGGCACGTCCGCTGGGGCGATCTCCGCTCCGGCGGACAGCCCCGGACGCAGCTGGTCAAGCACCGCGAGCAGCCGCCTCTTCCGTCCGAAGAACCCGGAGGCTGCCGCGGCGCTCGCCTGCGCCGCGAGGTCGGCGAGGGGAAGCGAGAAGACGGACGGGCTCACCTGAGCCAGCACCGGGTGGGGGCCGGCGCCCAGCGCGCGGGAGTCTGCCACGAGCGAGCGTGCCCGCTCACGCCACTCCGGGGCCCGGGTGGCGTCGAGAACCCCGAGCGGCGTGGCGTCGCGAGCGGCGATGACGGCGGCCGCCCGCAGCTGGGCCGGCGACGCGGCCGAGCGTGCCAGCTCGGCGGCCGCACCCGTCACGGGCACACCGGACAGCGCCTCGTCCAGCGCCGTCGCGGCGGACCACGTTGCCGCCTCGTCCAGCGCGCCGGGACTCACCTCGCTCAGCCACCGCCACGGGTGCGCCGGCGAGGGCCGGGCGGCGTCCGCGGTGTCCGGCAGTGCTGCCAGCGCCCGTCGTACCTCCGCCAGCTGGTCACCGCGTCCGGGCGAGAGCAGCCGTCGGGGCACCGGGAGGGACGGGCCGTCCTCACCGAGGGCGAGCAGGGACGTGCGAGCGGAGTAGAGGGAGAGACCGGCGCCGTTGGGCTCGTGGAGGCGGTCGGCATACCGGGCCAGGGAGCGTCGTGCGGCGCTGAGGTCGTCGAGCTCGACGGCGAGGCCCTGCTCGTCGACCGTGACCACGTGCTCCAGCGCGGCACGTACCTGGGCGCGGACGGCGGTGGGGCGGCTGCCCTTGTCGTGGAGGTCGAGGGAGAACGGCGCCATGCCGACGTCGGCCAGCCGGGAGCGCACCACGTCGAGGGCGGCGCGCTTCTCGGCGACGAACAGCACCCGGCGGCCCTCGGCGAGGCAGCGGGCGAGCAGGTTGGTGATGGTCTGGCTCTTGCCCGTCCCCGGCGGCCCCTCGAGGACGAACGTGCGCCCGGCGACGGCCGCGTCGATAGCGGCCAGCTGCGTGGCGTCGGCCTGCACGGGGCAGCTCGCCGCGAGCGCGTCGAGGTCTCGGGCAGGCTCCTCGCTCGACTCGCTCGCATCAGCAGGGTCGGTGAACGGGTCCGTCGGGGAGTGGACCAGGTGGTGGACGAGCGCGTTGGTGCTCAAGGCCTCCCAGTGCTCGTCGAGGTCCTTCCACAGCCGGAACTTGGCGAACTGCAGGATCGCGAGGTCGGCGGTGGCCTCCACGCGGAAGGGGAGACCGGCGCCGTCCAACGCCGAGCGAACGGCCGCCAGCGCGGCGTCCACGTCGATGCCCGAGCCGTCCTCGACGGGCTCGGCCAGGCCCGGGACGCTGAGACCGTGCACCTGGCGGAGCTTCTCGAGGAGGCAGAAATTCGGTGTCGACGCGCCGGACTCGTCGAGCTCCAGGCGGTAGGAGGCGCGCCGGGCCGTGGTGCGCAGCCGCACGGGGACCAGGATCAGCGGTGATCGGACGTCCTTGCCGTCGATGTCCCACCGCAGCGACCCGAGGGCGAGGTAGAGGTTGTTCGAGCCGCTCTCCTCGACGATGGTCCGCGCCTTGTACGCCAGGTTCTGCAGCTGGCGCGCGTAGGTCTCGCTCGTGAGGTCGGTGAACAGCGCCCGGCGTGATGTCAGGGCGTCCGCGAGCACCGGCTGCGGCAGGCTGGTGGCGCTCGACACGCCGCGCGCGGCCTGCACCTGGTCGAACGCGTCGGCGGGCAGCAGGGAGAGCGCGGAGCCGCCGCTGACGAGGTCCTCCACGGTGCCGAGACCTCCGTCCGGAACCACCAGGCGGATCCCGTGACGGTCGCCGTAGTTGATGAGGCGGTTGCGCAGGCTGAGGTCGAGCAGGGCGTTCTTCCACTGCTGGACGCGCGGTGGGGTGGCGTCGCGGGCCGGCGTCGCTGCGCGCTGTGCCCGCTCGGTGGAGCGGTCCTGGGGCGGGCTGCTGTGCTCCGCGGGGCGGTAGTCGACGATGGTCACCGCGCCGTCGTCCGCACGGAGCCGAGCGGGCAGGGGGACGATGCCGCTCTTGCGGGCGACGACGACGTCGACGATCGCGAGGACGCCGTCGAGGTCGCCCCCGAGGTGCTCGCGGTACGGCGGGCGGTGCGAGGCCGCGAACGGCACCGGCGTCTCGTTCTCGGTGACCAGGGTGGTCTCGACGAGCTGCATGCCGCCCATGTCGACGGTGTTCACCACCGAGGCGGCGTCACGTCTCGCCGTCTCGGGCAGCTGGAGGTGCTCCTCGCGCCAGTAGCCGAGGAAGGCGTGCTGGCGCGTCAGCCACAGCAGCGGGTGCAGGCCCGCCTGCTCCAGCGCCGCCGCCATGACCACCACGGTGTCCAGGCACGTCCCGACGCGTCCCTCGAGCACCTCGGCAGGGGTGCGGACCTTCTGGCCGTCGTCGGTCCAGCTCGCGGGTGGGTTGGCGTAGCGGATGCTGCGCGCCTGCATCGCCCGCCAGATCGCGCCGGCGATCTCGTCGACCCGTTCGCTGCCGGACTGGTACCCCTGGAGCGCGCCGCTGCCGGTCTCGGCCTTCAGCACGTCGGAGGCATCGGCCAGCAACGATGCGACGGCCGGGTGGTTGGGCTGGACGAACGAGGCGAGCAGCTCCGCCCCGAGCTCCAGGGGGCGGGCCAGCCACTGGTGGGCAGCGAGGAGCTGCGTCGGCAGCTCGTGGCGGGCGACGACGTCCTCGCCGTCGGTCACGGTGATGGTGATGGTGGCGGGGCGCTGCTCCTCGACCTGCAGCATGGCGCCGGCGTCGAGGCGGGGACGCACGTCCGTGAGCAGCGTGTCGTCGTGCTCGCCGAGGTCGACGATGCGCTCCCACGGCCGGCTGAGACGTCCCTGCGCGTCGGTGACCTCGACGCTGACGACGGCCCCACGCCGTTCCGCACCGCGGTTGCTCACGTGCACCCGGTCGAGGAACGGGATGGCGTTGTGCGCCATCGCGTAGCTGAGCAGCGGTGCTGGCTCGGCATGGATCTGGACGTCGCCGATCTTGGCAAGGTCGCTGAGCGTCACGGTTCTCCTTCGAGCGGGGCGGCGTCGTGGGCATTGTCGCTCAGGGGAGATCGACGGGGCGGGGATCGGGGGGAGCCGTCCCGCATCGTCGCGGTGAGGATGATCGAGGTACCTCGAT
>JARIBR010000096.1 GCA_029258695.1 Quadrisphaera sp. | reverse complement strand
GTGGTCGCCACCCTGTCCCGCAAGCGCAGACGAGGGCCCCTCTGGTCACCCCGGACGGGGACGTCGTGGAAGACCGTCTCCGAGACCGCTCCCTCGAAGTCCTCCGCGGCGTAGAGGACCGAGACGTGCTGTTCGGTGCCGTCCGGCACGAAGGGACTGAAGCGGCCCGCTGCCAGTGGCGCACCCCGGCTGACGTCGGTGAAAGCATGGCCGTCGCGATGAGCGGAGTGGACCCTGACGAGCCGGCTGCCGGCGTCATAGGTGTGGACCATCGGGTCCGTGTCCTCCGCCTCGGGAGGCGGAGGATACGTCTCCGGCCGGTGTGGCGGGGCGCTCACTCCGGGACGTCGGCGACCGCTGAGCGGACGGCGTCCAGCACGTCACCCGGCGACTCGTCGAGCAGGTCGACCGGGCGAGCACCGTCCAGCCAGGCGTTGGTCGACGTGAACCACAATGCCAGGTCCCATCCCTGGAGCCGATCACCCGCGGCGTCGATGACCTGGGCGATGACGGGACGGGTCCGGCCTTCCTCGTCCAGCTGGAAGCCCGGGTAGACGTTCGCCCCGTCCCACGTCACGGCGAACACCTTGCCCTGGGTGCGCCAGCGGTTCGCTGTCGCGGCGGCGTTGGTGGCACGCGAGCCGGCCCGCTCGGCGAGCTCGGTCGACGTCAGGACGCCGTACCTCTCGGCGAGCTCGAGGCGGGCCTCGGCGTTCCGGTGGGCCTGCAGCACGCTCCCGCGCGGCATGACGCTGCTCAACGGCGGGAGCAGCTGTCCCACCAGAGCAGCCACCCTGCCCCGTGCCGCAGCCGTCAGCTCGGCGTCGAGGACCACCGGGTCGCCAGCGGCGAACGAGCTCAACGCCTGCGCCGCCACGTCACGCTCGTCAGAAGTCGTCCCCGCAGCGACCTGCCGCGGGGTCGGCGACGTGTCGACGCTCACGTCCTGTCCTTCCCTCCCATAGAGGTCGTCGACACATGATGTCGATGATTCTGGACAGAAGACCTCACTCACCTCACGCACGCGCTCCTCGGCAGCCGGCGTGGGAGCCGGACGCCCGGCTCCGGTGACGCCTCCAGCAGGCGGTCATGACATGAGGAGCCGAAGCGCAGCGTCCTCCGGAGCGCCGCACCCTCAGGCCGGGGCGGCCCAGCCGTCGTAGTGGTCGGCGGTGCGCCGCAGGCCCTCGTCGATGCCCACGGACGGCGCCCAGCGCAGCGCGGCGCGGGTCTCGCGCAGGTCGAACCAGTGGGCGGTGCCGAGCTGCTCGGCGAGGAAACGCGTCAGCGGCGGCTCCTCGTCGGCCACGGGGGACCCGGCCGCCCGCAGCGCCGCCCACACCCCCTCGGCGAGCGCGCCGGCGGCCCACGCGAGGGGGAAGGGCACGTGGCGCGTGGGGACCTGCCCGCCGCCGGCCAGGGCGATGCGGGTGATGAGCTCGCCGACCGGGCGCGGTTGGCCGGAGGTGACGACGAACGCACGGCCCGCCACGGCCCGGTCGCCCTCGCGGGCGCGGTCCAGGGCGGCGAGCACCGCGCTCACCGCGTCGTCGGTGTACGTGGAGTCCACCAGGGGCGCACCGTCGCCGACCAGCGGCATGCGACCGGTGCGCGAGCGCTCCGCGACACGCTCGACCAGCTGGGTGTCGCCCGGTCCCCACATGAGGTGCGGGCGCACCGCCACGGTGGTGAAGCCGGCGCCGTCGGCGGCCAGCGCGGCCACCTCACCCGCGGCCTTGGTGCGGGCGTAGGAGCCCCTGGCGTGCTCCGGCGAGGCCGGTCCGGCGCCCTCCCCCACGATGGAGGAGCCGGTGTGCGCCACCGACGGCGACGAGACCTGGACGAAGGCCCGGGCCCCCGCGTCGCGGGACGCCGCGACCAGGGCCGCGGTGCCCTCGACGTTGACCCGGGCGAAGTCCGCCTCCGCGCCGGTGAAGCCGACCTTCGCGGCGCAGTGCACCACCGCGTCGGCGCCCCGCACGGCGTCGGCGACGGCGCCGGTGTCGGTCACGGAGCCGCGGACGTCGCGGACCCCGTCGACCCCGGAGGGGCGACGCTGGAGCGTCGTGACGTCGTCGCCGCGCTCGAGCAGGCGCCGGGCCACGGTGGCCCCGAGCAGCCCGGACGCCCCGGTGACCAGGACCCTCACGGGGTGCTCCGCGCGCTGGTGCGCCCGGCGAGCACGCCCTCGGCCCAGGCGGCGACGCGCGCCCGGTCGATCTTCGAGCGGTGACGGATGTCCGTGGGCAGCGCGGTGGTCACGAGCACCGCTGCCACCTCCACGGGCTCGGCGGCGGCGCGCACCTGGGTGGCCAGCCCGAGCGGCGCGGGCCCGGGCCCCACGGGGCGCCGGTCGTCACGGCCGTCACCGCCGCGCACCTCGACCACGGCGACGCACACCTGGGCGCCGCGCGGGCCGACGCCCACGAGCGCCGCGCGCGTCACCGCGGGCAGCCGCTGGACGCGCTGCTCCACCCCGACGGGCGTCACCACGCCGCCGGCGGTGGGGACCACGTGGGCCAGGCGTCCCTCCACCCACAGCCTCCCGGACCTGTCGAGGTGCCCGACGTCTCCGGTGCGGTGCCACCCCGGGTTCACCGCGGAGGCGCGTTGGACGTCCCACAGCTGGTCGTAGCGGTCCTTGACGTGGGGGGCGCTCACCGCGACCTCCCCGGTCACTCCCTCACGCGTGGTCAGCGCACCGCTGGGGCGGCCGTCGTGGTCCAGGGGGGCGACGGCCACCGTGGCCCCGGGCACGGGCGCCCCGACGAGGACGCCCTCGCCGGTGCCGGCCGCGAACAGCTCGTCGAGGGACACGTCGGTGGTGGGCAGGGCCTCGGTCATCCCGTAGGGCGTGCGCGCCGTGGCGCCGGGCATCAGCGCTCCCGCGGCGGCCAGGACCGACGGGTCGACGGGGGCCCCGGCGGACAGCAGCACCTCCACGCCGGCCAGCGCGCCGCGCTGGCGGTTCTCGAGGTCCTCGGCGGTGGCGACGACGTTCGTGAGCGCCGCCGGGGAGGCGAAGACGCCCTTGGCGTCCACCGCCGCCACGGCGTCCGCGAGCGCAGCGGCGGTGAGCGTCGCGGGCTTCGTGACGTTCGTCTCCGGCACGGCCGACGTGGCTCCGAGGGCCGGGCCGAGCAGGGCGAACGGCGCGAAGGCGGCGACGAGCGGGCGACCCTCGTCGACGCGGGCGACCGCCCCGAAGGTGTCGCGCATGGCGGCCATGCGCTCGTGCGTGTAGACCACGCCCTTGGCCGGGCCGGTCGAGCCGGAGGTGAAGATCACGACGGCGTCGTCCCCGGGGGGCGGTCCGGCGTCGTGGTGCCCGAGCACGGACTCCGCGCGTCCGGAGTCACGGGCCGCGGTCAGCACCTCGCGGCCCAGGGCCTCGATGTCGGTGAGCTCGGTCGCCGACGACAGGCCCAGCGCCGTGCGGCGCAGCAGCGCCCCGCCCGGGGACGGGCCCACCGCGATGCGGCGACCGGGCCAGCGCAGGGCCCAGGCGATGCCCACGGCAGGGTGCACCGCGGCCAGGTGGCTCGGGGCCGCGCCGCGGATGGCCCGCGTGAGGCCGGTGACGCCCAGACCGGCGTCGGCGACCACCCCGACGAGCCCGACGCGCAGGGAGGCGTACAGCAGCACCGTGAGCTCGACGCCGGGCGGGACGAGGAGGCTGATGCGCTCGCCGGGCTGCGCGCCGTGGGCGAGCAGGCCCGCCGCGGTCTCGTCGACGCGGCGCGCCAGCGCCGCCCACGTGATCGTCTCCGGCGGGGCGCCGGGGCGCAGCTGGACCACCGCCAGCTCGTCGCGCCCCGGGCCGGCGGCGCGCTCGTAGAGCCCGGCGACCATGGGCCGGTAGGGCCGCGGGTCCGTCGACGGCTGCGGTGACGTCTCCCGCTCCTGCTCGGTGGTCACGGGCGACGGGGACGAGATCGGACGTGCGCCGACGCGGGCGGTGAGCCACCGCGTGACGATCCCCGCGACGTCGGCCTCCTCGACGACGAGGTGCCCGGCGTCCTCCACGCGGTGCACGTCGCCGTGGGGCAGCCGGGCCCGCAGGTCGTCGAGGTAGCGCTGGGAGAAGATCGGGTCGCGGGCCCCCCACACCACGAGCGAGGGCACCGGATCGCCGCTGCGCGGCGATCCCAGGGCGGACAGCGCGCCCGCCACCTCGTCGAGCGCGGGCCGGCTGGGGTGGTGCGCCGAGGCGGGGATGTCGGAGACGAACGCCCCGACCCCCACCCGGTCGCTCGCGCGGCGGTACGGCGCGAGGTAGGCCCGGCGCACCGCGGGGCTCAGCCGCACCCCGGAGCCCGAGGCCCGCGGGGAGGCGAGCATCGCACGCACGAACCCGGCGGTGGACTGCGTGACGAGGTGCCGCACGCCGGGAGCGCGGACCGCCTGCAGCGCCGCGGAGGGGCTCGTGGTGCCCGGCTGGTGGACGCTGGTGTTCGTCAGCACCACGCCGGCGACCTCCTCGCCGCGGTCGCGCACGCGGCCGGCCCAGCCGGCGCTGACGATGCCGCCCCAGTCGTGGCCCAGGGAGACGAGCGGGGCGTCGCCGGCGCCCGGGCCGGTCAGGCCGAGGGCGTCGGTGACCCGCAGCAGGTCGTCGATCCGCCGGTCGAGGCGGCGCCGGGTGCCGGTGCGCTCGGACAGTCCCATGTCGAGCTGGTCGACCGCGACCACCCGCCACCCCGCGGCAGCAGCGCGGGCGATGACGGAGCGCCACAGGTAGGACCAGCTCGGGTTGCCGTGCACCGCGAGCACCGTGCCCACCGGCTCCCCGTCCACCGACGGCGCGCCGTCGAGGAGGTGCCAGCGGCGCGAGGCGCCGTCGGCGTCGAGCACGTCGACCCACCGGTGCCAGGCGGGGTCGACGCCGGGCAGGTCGGGCAGGTCGGGGAGGTCGGCGTCGAGCCCTGCCGGCCCAGAGGGCACGCTCCCGCCCGAGGTCACCAGACGATCTCGCACAGCGACGTGTTGAGTCCCGAGCCCACGCCCATGCACAGCACCCGGTCCCCCGGCGCCAGCGACGAGACCTGCTTGGCGAGGGTGATGGGCAGCGCCGCGGCCGCGACGTTGCCCAGCGACGGCAGGGTCATCGGCACCCGCACGCGGTCCAGGGCGTCGAGGCCCAGGCGGCCGAGCAGCGCGGTCGTGTGCGGCACGGAGACCTGGTGGAGGATGTAGCGCGCCACGTCGGTCGTCCAGCGCCAGTCGTGCTTGGCCTCGTCCCAGGCGTCGGCGATGAGGGAGACGCCCGCCTCGAGCATGCCCGCGGTGTCGGTGACCATCCGCCCCTGCACCGCGTGGCACAGGTCGTGGTGCTCGGTGCCCGAGCGCGCCACGCCCCCGACGAGGCGGTGCCCGCCGGGGTGGTCGTCCGAGCGCCCGAGGACCGCGGCGGCCGCGCCGGAGCCGAGGGTGAGCGTGGCGAACTCGTTGAGGTACTCCGCCCGGGTGATGTCACCGTCGCGCAGGCGGTCCAGGGTGGCGCGCTGGGTGGCGCGGACGTCCTCGCTGGCGACGATGAGGGCGTACTCGACCTGCCCGGAGTCGATCATCGACGCTGCCACCTGCAGACCGTTGACGAACCCGAGGCAGGCGTTGGTGATGTCGAAGTTCATCGTCGACGTCGGGAGCCCGAGCAGGTGGTGGACGTCCACGGAGACCGCCGGCTCCAGGTAGTCGCGCGAGACCGAGGTGTTGATCACCACACCGATGGAGGCGGGGTCGACCCCGGCCTCGGACATCGCCTTGGAGCCGGCCATGGCGGCGCCCTCGGCCAGCGAGGTCCCGTCGGCCCACCAGCGCCGCTCCTTCACGCCGGCGACGCGCTGCACGAGGCCGCGCGCCAGGCGGAGCCGCTTGAGGGTGCCGGCGACCTCGTCGTCCATCTCCGCCGACGTCACCACGACGGGTGCCTCCTCGGCGGCGATGGAGAGCAGGGACGTGTTCGACACGCGGTAGGCGGTGTTGCCGGTCACTCGGGCCTCGTTCCTCGACGTCTGGTGCGCACGACGGTGCCCGGGGAGCGGGCAGGAGGGCGCTTACGCCGTCAGTTTACCGGCACGTCGGTGCCGGGGCGTTCCCGGAACCGCCCGTACCCCGAACGGGCGCTCACCGTGACGATCGATCACTTGAGGCCGCTGCGTGCCATCCCCTCGACGAAGAAGCGCTGGAAGATCCCGAAGACCAGCAGCATCGGGATCACCGAGAGCAGGGACATCGCCATGAGCGGCCCGTAGTCGCGCCCGAACTGGCTCTGCAGGTACAGCAGCCCGATGGGCAGGGTGTACTCGCTGGTGTCCTGCAGGACGATCAGCGGCCACACGAACTCGTTCCACCGCCACATGAACGTGAAGATCACCAGGACCGCGATGAGCGGCTTGCTCAGCGGCAGGGCGATGGAGAAGAACGTCCGCCACGCCCCCGCCCCGTCGACGCGCGCGGCCTCGAGCAGCTCGTCGGGCAGCGAGGAGAAGAACTGCCGGGCGAGGAACAGCCCGAACGCCTCCGCGAGCCGCGGCAGGACCACCCCGGCGGAGGTGTTGACGATGTCGAGGCCGATGGCGATCTGGAACTGCGCGACCATCACCACCTGCACCGGCACCATGAGCGTGGAGATGATCGCCAGGAACAGCACGTTCTTCAGGGGGAAGTCGAGCTTGGCGAAGGCGTAGCCCGCAGCGAGGTTGATGAGGATGGTCAGCACCACCGAGCCGGCGGCGATCACCAGGGAGTTCCCGAACCAGCGCAGGAACGGGTACTCGTCGAGCGGAGCGACGAAGTTCTCCCACCGGAAGGCCTGCGGGTAGAGCGTGGCGTCGCTCGAGTAGATCTGGGCCGGGGTGGACAGCGCGGTGACGAGCATCCAGTAGAGCGGGAAGATGAGGATCGCCGCGATGACGATCCCGATCGTCAGGCGCCAGGCGCTGGAGCGCCGCTGGTCGCGCTGGCGCGACGGCGCGCGCTTCGAGCGCGTCGGTGTGGGGGTGCTCGCGGCGGCCTGGGTGCGGGCGCCTCCGGGGGTGGTGGCCGCTCCCGGGGCGCGCGGTGCGTCGAGGGTGCTCATGCCAGGTCCCTCCGCTTGCCGGCGCGCCACTGCACGAGGGTGAGCACCAGGACGATGACGTAGAGCACCACGCCCAGCGCCGCCGCGTAGCCCTTGCGCTGCTGCTCGAAGCCCTCGGTGTAGGCGTAGTTCACGAGCAGCGTGGTCGCGTTCGCCGGTCCGCCGCCGGTCATG
>JARIBR010000088.1 GCA_029258695.1 Quadrisphaera sp. | reverse complement strand
TCATGGCGGTTCACCCCCTCCGCGGTACGGGCGAGGGGGTGAACCGCCATGATCACCGGTGGGTCGAGGGGTGACCGGCCATGATCACCGGTGGGTCGAGGGTTTCGCGGCGCCGGACGTGGTACGGACCTCCCGATGCCCCTCTCGGCGTGAGCGACGTGCTGCTGCGCCGGGGGTCGGGGTGCTGCGCCGCCGCGCCGTCGGGCGTCACACCGCCGGGTCCGCACCGCCGCGGATACCCTCGCGCGGTGTCGCTGCGCGGAGGTGAGGGGGGACCACCTCGGTGGGCGCCCGGACGGCGCGCCTCCCCGGGCGTCGTCCGTTCCGCCACGCTGGCCCCGCTGCTCGCCGTGCTGGGGTCTCTCCTGGTGGCTGTGGTGGGGCTCCTCGCGGGTTTCCGGCCGGCAGGTCTCGTGCTCGCCGCGGTCCTCGTCGTCGCCGCGGTCGCCCGTCTGACCCTGCCGGCCCCGGCGCTGGGAACGTTGGCCGTGCGCTCGCGCGGGGCGGACGTCGCCACGTGCCTGGTGCTCGGGGTGGGCGTGGTCGTCCTGTCCCTGACGGCCCCGTCGTGAGCCACCCGCGCCCGGGACCAGCCGGCCCGCGTCGGCGCACCTGGCCGGGTTGGGTCCTGGCGATCACGACCGTCGTGCTGGCGGCGTCGACGGTCCACCCGCTGTGGCTCGGCCTCTCGGAGCGGGCGCCGTGGGCGCAGCTGGTGCAGCTCAGGGTGCTCAGCGCCGCCCTGGCGCTGACCGGCGCGGTGGTGCTCGGCGCGATCGCCGTGCGGATCACTGCTGCTCGGCGCCGCCCGGTGCGCACGGCCACGGTCGCGGTGGCCCTGCTGCTCGTGGCGGGCGCCCACGGCGGCGTCCTGCTGGCTCGCGGGGCGCTCGGTGAGCAGCAGGAGGTCATGGCCCGCGAGGGGGACCTCACGATGCTCGCGCTCAACGTCGAGGGCGACGGAGCGGCGAGCGCCGACGTGGTGGCCCTCGCGCAGCGCTCGGAGGCGGACGTGCTGGCCCTGTCCGAGGTGCGGCCGGCGCGCGGCCGAGCGATCGGCGCGGCGCTCGGCGCCGGTGGCCCGGCGTGGACCGTCCTCTGCGCTGCCACCGACCGCCCGACCCCGGAGCCGGCGAACCGGTACTCGCTGCTCCCCTACGTGGAGGCCGCGACGTGCCTGGTGGTCTCCCCGGGCCTCGGCCGCTACGAGGTGGCCGGGCCGCAGCCCGACCTGCTCGGCGGTGGCGTCGTCGCCATGCCGGTGCCTGGCCGCGGCGAGGTCCCGGACGGCAGCCCCGACGGCGATGACGTGGGCGGGCCTCCCACCGCAGACCTCGCGGGCACGCGAGCCCGCCCCCCGCTGGCCGCGCTGCACACCACCCCGCCCATCCCGCTGGTCTTCGGGATGGAGCGGTGGCGCGACGAGGTCGCCGTCGCGGTCGCGGTCTGCGAGAGCCTCGACGGGGCCGTCGTGGGAGGAGACCTCAACGTCACGCAGGACGCCGCGGGGATGCGCGGCGCGGACCGCTGCACGGACACCGCGTCCGGGGCGCCGGCGTCCGGCACGTGGCCGTCGTCGCTGCCGTCCGGGGTGGCGTCGCGCATCGACCACGTGCTCGCCGACGCCCGCGCGTGGAGCGTGGTGGGCACCCGCGTCGAGGAGGTCGCGGACACCGACCACCGGGCGGTCGTCGCCGTGCTGCGTCCTCGGTGACCACCGCCCGTGCTGCTCAGATGAGCTCGAGCTCCGTGACGGTGTCGCGCTCCTCCGCCAGCTCGGCGACCGAGGCGTCGATGCGGGGGCGGGAGAAGTCGTCGATCTCCAGGTCCTCGACCCGGTGCCACGCGCCGCCGGACGCGGTGACGGGCACCGAGCAGACCAGGCCCTCGGGGATGCCGTAGCTGCCGTCCGAGACGATGCCGGCCGACGTCCACCCGCCCTCGGGGGTCCCGTGCACCCAGTCGTGGACGTGGTCGACCGCGGCGGAGGCGGCGGAGGCGGCCGACGAGGAACCGCGCGCCTCGATGATCGCCGCGCCGCGCTTCGCGACGGTGGGGATGAAGTCGTCCTCCAGCCACTGCTGGCCGCCGTCGGCGGAGACCAGCTCGGAGGCGGGCCGGCCGGCGACGCTCGCGTGGAAGACGTCCGGGTACTGCGTGGCGGAGTGGTTGCCCCAGATGATGGCGCGCTCGACCTCGCCGACGCCGACGTCGGCGCGCTTGGCCAGCTGGGCCAGGGCGCGGTTGTGGTCCAGGCGGGTCATGGCGGTGAAGCGCTCGGCGGGGATGTCGGGGGCGTTGCGCTGGGCGATGAGGGCGTTGGTGTTCGCCGGGTTGCCGACGACGAGGATCTTGACGTCGTCCGCGGCGCCCTGGGACAGGGCCTTGCCCTGGGCGGTGAAGATGGCGCCGTTGGCCTCGAGGAGGTCGGCGCGCTCCATGCCCTTGCTCCTCGGGCGCGAGCCCACGAGCATCGCCACGTTCACGCCGTCGAAGGCGAGCGAGGCGTCGTCGGTGATGTCGATGCTCTCCACGAGGGGGAACGCGCCGTCGTCCAGCTCCATCGCCACGCCTTCCGCCGCGCCGAGGGCCGGGGTGATCTCCAGCAGGCGCAGGCGCACCGGGGTGTCGGCGCCCAGCATCTGCCCCGAGGCGATGCGGAAGAGCAGGCTGTAGCAGATCTGCCCGGCGGCTCCGGTGACGGCCACGGTCACGGGGGACTTCCTCGGTGTGCTCATCTGCCGACGATAGCGACCCGGTGCGTCGCGGTGCACCTGCTCACGGGCTGCTTGACGCCAGCGCCTCGAACGGCTTTGCTGTGCGTGCCCATCCAGAGCGACCGAGAGACCTGGCTCGTCGACGTCGCAGCAACCGCTCGCCCCACCGCTCGGGTGAGGCAGCAGGTGCTCCCGCCAGGACCGATGAGGAGCGACGCCATGACCGTCCCTGCCCCGACCACCCCTGCCGCTGCGTCGTCAGCCACCGCGCCGTCGCAGCCCACCGACGTGCCCGCCCCCGGCCCTGCCGCGCGCGAGCCGCTGCGCTTCGCGTACTGGGTGCCCAACGTCTCCGGGGGCCTGGTGGTCTCCACGCTGGCGCAGCGCACGAGCCACGACCCGGCCTACAACGTCGAGACGGCGCGGGCTGCCGAGCGCGTGGGCTTCGAGTACGCGCTCACCCAGGTGCGCTACGCCGCGTCCTACGGCGCAGACGCCCAGCACGAGTCGACGTCGTTCTCCCTCGCGCTGCTCCTCGCCACCGAGCGGCTGAAGGTCATCGCCGCGGTCCACCCGTACTTCTGGCAGCCGACGGTGCTGGCGAAGTGGGCCGCGACCGCGCAGGAGCTCACCGGCGACCGGCTCTGCCTCAACGT
>JARIBR010000087.1 GCA_029258695.1 Quadrisphaera sp. | reverse complement strand
AACGGCAACGGCAACGGTCACCACCCCATGGCTCCCCAGGACCAGCTCGCCGCCGGGCACGAGCACCCCACCGACCCGGTCGTGGAGGTCCCCGAGGGCGCCTCGCCGCCGGCCGGCGACGAGGCCTGAGCGCGAGCGGGCCCCGACGACCATGCCGGCCGACGCCGTTGCCCCCGGTGCCGTGAGGTCCACCCCCGCTGACCTCACCGCCGGCTCCCGCACGCTCGTCATGGGCGTGCTCAACGCCACCCCCGACTCCTTCAGCGACGGGGGTCACCACCACGCCGACGGTGACCCGGCGCCGGCGATCGCCCGCGGCCTCGCCCTGGTCGAGGCCGGCGCCGACCTCGTCGACGTCGGCGGGGAGTCCACGCGCCCCGGGGCGCAGCGGGTGCCGGCCGAGGTCGAGGCGCAGCGGGTGCTGCCCGTCGTGGCGGCCCTGGCGGGCGCCGGCGTGACCGTCAGCGTCGACACCACCCGCTCCGACCTGGCGCGTGCCGCGGTCGACGCGGGCGCCGCCGTGGTCAACGACGTCTCGGGGGGGCTCGCGGACCCGGGCATGGCCGCGGCGGTGGCGCCGACGGGGGCGCTGTACGTGGCCATGCACTGGCGCGGACCGTCCGCGGTGATGAACGACCTCGCGGACTACGACGACGAGGGCGGCGTGGTCGCCGTCGTCCTCGCGGCGCTGCGCGAGCGGGTCCGCGCGCTGCTCGACGCCGGGCTCGACCCCTCGCGCGTCGTCCTGGACCCGGGCCTGGGCTTCGCCAAGCGCGGCGAGCACGACCTCGCGCTCCTCGGCGCGCTCGACCAGGTCGTGGGCCTGGGGCACCCGGTGCTGGTCGGCGCCTCCCGCAAGCGCTTCCTGGGGGCGGTGCTCGCGCGCCCGGCCTCCGACGGCGACCCGGACCCGCGGGTCCCGCCCGCCCTGGAGCGCGACGACGCGACGGCGGCGGTCACCGCGCTCGCCGCGTCCGCGGGGGCGTGGGCCGTGCGGGTGCACGAGCCCCGGGCGAGCGCCGACGCGGTGCGCGTGGTCGCCGCCGTGCGGGGCGCGGCGCCGGTCGGCGCGTCGTGACCGACGTCGTCGAGCTGCTCGGGCTGCGTGCTCGCGGCCGGCACGGGGTCCTCGCCGCGGAGCGCGCCCTCGGGCAGGTCTTCGTCGTGGACCTCGCGCTGCACGTGGACACGCGGGCCGCGGCCGCCAGCGACGACCTCGCCGACGCGGTGAGCTACGCCGACGTGGCGCAGGCCGTCCACGCCGTGGTCGGCGGGGAGCCGGTGGACCTGCTCGAGACCCTCGCGGCGCGTCTCGCCGCCGTGGTGCTCGCGGACCACCGCGTCCGGGCCGTCGACGTCGCGGTGCACAAGCCCGCGGCGCCGGTGACCGTCCCCTTCGACGACGTGGTGGTCCGCATCACCCGCCCCAGCCCGTGGGTGCGCGCGGTCCTGGGCCTGGGCGCCAACGCCGGCTCGCCGCGCGAGGCCCTGCCCGCAGCGGTCGCGGCGCTGCACGCGGTGCCCGGGGTGCGCGTCGTCGACGCCTCCCCGGTCTACCGCACGGCGCCCGTGGGCGGGGTGGAGCAGGACGACTACCTCAACGCCGTGGTCGCGCTGATGACCACGCTGGCCCCCCTCGAGCTCCTCGACGCCGCGCAGGGCGTCGAGGCCGGCGCCGGGCGCGACCGCAGCGTCGAGGTGCGCTGGGGACCGCGCCCCCTCGACGTCGACCTGCTCACCGTCGACGCGGACCCCGGTGCGCTCGGACGCCCCGGTCGGCCCGGTCCCGCCCGGGATGTCTCCTCGGTCGACGGGCAGGACGCCCGCACCGGCACCGGCTCGTCGCGCCTCGAGCTGCCGCACCCCCGGGCCCACGAGCGCGCGTTCGTCCTGGTCCCCTGGGCGGCCATGGCCCCCGACGACGTGCTCCCCGGCCACGGGCGGGTCGCCGACCTCGCTGACCGCCGCGACGCCGACGCAGCGGGTGTCCGCCGCGTCGCGGACCTCCACCTGCTCCCGCCCGGCGCGGCCCCCTCCCACGATGCGGACGGCGAACCACCGCTCGACGGGCGCTCGACCCCGCCCCTCCAGACGGAGGACACCCCGTGAGGTTGATCCGCCCCAGCCACCTCGTGGTCGTCGCGCTCGCCGCCGGCGTGCTCGCGTGGATCGCCTCGTCGGCGCTCGACCCCGCCGGCACGGCGGTCCGTCTCACCTGGTGGGCCCCGCTGGGGCTGGTGGTCCTCGCGGCGGCCGTGGTGGTCAGCGGGTGGCCGGTGCGTCGGCTGACCCGAGCGGTGGCGCGCGAGCGCCGCCAGCCGCCGGGCGGCCCGGGCGGCAGCGTCCGTGACGGCCCGCTCGAGCCGCACCCGAGCGCCGCGGAGCTGGCCGCCTCCGCCGTCTCGGCGGTGCGTCCCTCCGACCTGGTCCGCGTGGACCCGCTGCGCGCCGCACGGGTGCTCGCCCTGGCGCGCGCCTCGGCCTTCGTCGGTGCCGCGTGCACCGGTGGCTATATCGCCCTCGCGCTGCTCACCGCACCCACCGCGGTCGTCGAGCCGCGGGTCGAGCGCCTGGTCATCGCCGTGGTCTCGGCGCTCGCCGCGCTCGCGGTCACCGTCGCCGGCGTCGTCGTCGAGCGGTGGTGCCGGCTCCCGGGGGACGGGGTCGATCGCCAGCGCCGCGATCCCTAGGCTGGCGCAGGTGAGAGGCACCCCGAGGTGGCCGTGAGAGCGCCCCGGCGCCAGCGACCTGCTCGCCGACGGCTGCCGCGCGAGGGCGAGCCGCCCCCGCCGAGCGGTGTCGGGGTGAGGTTGCGGTCGTCGGTGAGCATCGGGCCGGCGCGCTCGATCCTGCTGCGCTTCGGCATCGCCGTGCTCATCGTGCTGGTCGTGTGGGGCGTCGTCCTGCTCGACCGCGACGGGTACTCGGACTCGCGCGACGGCGCCCTGTCGGTGCTGGACGCGCTCTACTACACGACGGTCACCCTCTCGACCACCGGCTACGGGGACATCACCCCCGTGACGCCGCAGGCGAGGCTGGTCAACGCCCTCGTCGTCACCCCGCTGCGCGTGCTCTTCGTCATCATCCTCGTCGGCACCACCCTCTCGGCGCTCACCGAGCGCTCCCGTACCGAGTTCCGCCTCGCGCGCTGGAGAAGACGCATGCGTGACCACGTGATCGTCCTCGGCTACGGCACCAAGGGGCGCAACGCCGTCCGTGCCCTGCGGCTGCGCGCGCACCCCCCGGACCACCTCGTCGTCATCGACGTGGACCCGGCGGTGTGCGCGAAGGCCTCGTCCGACGGGGTCACCGTCGTCACGGGACGGGCCACCGACCAGGCGGTGCTGCGCGAGGCCCGGGCCGAGACCGCGGCCGTGGCCATCGTGGCGCTGGACCGCGACGACTCGGCGGTCCTGGCGACCCTCGCGCTGCGCCGCGTGGCCCCCGGGCTGAGCATCGTGGCCTCCGTCCGGGAGTCGGACAACGCCGAGCTCCTGCGCCAGAGCGGCGCGGACTCGGTGGTCATCTCCTCCGAGACGACGGGCCGCCTGCTGGGGATGGCCACCGACGACCCGGGCGGGGTGGGCATCATCGAGGACCTGCTCTCCTTCGGCAGCGGCATGGACCTCGCCGAGCGGGGGCTCGGGGCCCTCGAGGTGGGGCGGGCGCCCGGTGACCTCGGCATCCCCGTGGTCGCGGTCTCCCGCGACGGTCGGGTCATGGACTACGGCGACCCGGACATCGGCGACCTGCGCGGCGGTGACCGGATCCTCTACGTGGCGGCGCCGCAGCGCTGAGCCGGCGCGCGGCGGGCCCGGCCGTCAGGCCTGGGCCTCCACCCTCGCCGGCGCCTCCTCGCGGGCGGGCGAGGTGCGGCGCAGCGCCGCGTGCACCGAGTCCGGGGTCAGCACCCCGACGTAGCGCTGCCCGTCGAGGACCGGCAGCCACCCGGCGTCGTGCTGGACGATCTCCGACAGGGCGGTGCGCAGCGGGTCCCCGACGGAGACCACGGAGTCGAAGCGCCGCGCGCGCTCGCCGACGGTGGCCCCGCCGTCACCGCGCAGGTGGCGCTCGGCCACCCAGCCCCGCAGGGTGCCGTCGGGGTCGAGCACCACGGCGTAGCCGAGGGGGGAGGCCCTCACGGCCTCGAACGCCTCGCCCGCGTCGTCACCCATGAGCACGGTCTCCGGGTGCTCGACGTCGGTGGTCTCGACGGGGGTGACCGCGAGGCGGCGCAGCCCGCGGTCCGCCCCGACGAAGTCCGCCACGAACTCCGAGGCGGGAGCGCCGAGGATCTGGGTGGGCGTGTCGATCTGCTCGATGACGCCGCCGTAGGAGAACACGGCGATGCGGTCCGCCAGGCGCACCGCCTCGTCGATGTCGTGGGTCACGAAGAGCACCGTGGTGCCGAGGTCCTGCTGGATACGGCGGAACTCCACCTGGAGGTGGTCGCGGGCGATCGGGTCCACGGCGCCGAAGGGCTCGTCCATGAGCAGCACCGGCGGGTCCGCGGCCAGCCCCCTGGCCACGCCGACGCGCTGCTGCTGGCCGCCGGACAGCTCGTGGGGGTAGCGGTGACCGTAGTCCTTCGCGGGCAGGCCGACGAGGTCCAGCAGCTCCTCGGCCCGCGCCTGCGCCTTCTTCGTGTCCCACCCGACGAGGTGGGGCACGGTCGCGACGTTGCGGGCCACGGTCTGGTGGGGGAAGAGCCCGATCGCCTGGATGACGTAGCCGATGCGGCGGCGCAGCTCCACGGGGTCCACGTGCGTGACGTCGTCGCCGTCCAGGGTGACGGTGCCGCCCGTGGGCTCGATGAGGCGGTTGACCATCCGCAGCGTCGTCGACTTCCCGCAGCCCGAGGGGCCGACGAGCGCCACGAGCTCCCCGCGGTAGACCTCCAGGTCCAGGGAGCGCACGGCCAGGGTCCCGTCCTCGAAGCGCTTCTCGACGCCGGTGAGTGAGATCATCACGTCACGGGTACCGTCGCCGTCGTGAGCCTCACCGGGGGAGTGCTGAGCGCCAGCGCCGTCGTCCATGCCGCCAGTGGACCGCAGAACTGCCTCACGCGCAACGACTGGATCTGCCCGGAGTACGTCACCAGCCGCTCCTCGCAGCTCGTCGACGCGCTCGGTGAGCACCTCTACCTCACGGTGGTCTCGCTGCTGCTGGGCATCGTCGTCTCGATCCCGCTCGCGGTGTTCGCGCACCGCTTCCGCAAGGCCAGGGCGTTGACGGTGGGGGTCACCACGACGCTGTACACGATCCCCTCCATCGCCCTGTTCTTCCTCATCATCCCCTTCCTCGGGCTCACCGCGGCCTCCGTGATCCTCGGCCTGGCCCTCTACTCGTTGACGATCCTCGTGCGGAACCTCCTCGTCGGCCTCGACGGCGTGGACCCCGAGGTCATCGACGCCGCCACCGGCATGGGGTACAGCAACCTCAAGATGCTGTGGAGCGTCGAGCTCCCCCTGGCCCTGCCCTCGGCCATCGGCGGCCTGCGCGTCGCGGCGGTCTCGACCGTGGCGCTGACGACGGTGGGGGCGGTGATCGGGTTCGGCGGGTTCGGCAACCTCCTCGTGACCGGGGTCGCCAGCAACTTCCACGCCCAGGTGCTCACCGCCTCGGTGGTCTGCGTGATCCTCGCCTTCACGTTCGACCTGCTCCTGCTCGCCCTCCAGCGCACCCTGACCCCCTGGCGGAGGGCGGCATGAACGTCGTCACGGACGTCATCGCCTGGTTCGCCGACGCCGCCAACTGGCGCGGCCCGGCCGGGATCCTCTCGCTGCTCGGTGAGCACCTGGCCCTCACGGCGGCCTCGCTGGGCATCGCCTGCGCCGTCGCGCTGCCCGTCGCGCTGTGGCTGGGGCACACCGGGCGCGGCGGCGTCCTGGCCGTGCAGATCGGCAACATCGGCCGCGCGGTGCCCACCCTCGCCCTGCTGAGCATCCTGCTGTTCGTCCCGCCGCCGTTCGGGCGCACCACCCTCTCGGCGCTGGTCGCCTTCACGCTCTTCGCGATCCCCGTGCTCCTCACCAACACCTACGTGGGGATGCGCGAGGTGGACCCGGCGGCGGTCGACGCGGCGAAGGGCATGGGCATGTCCGGCTTCGAGGTGCTGCGCAAGGTCGAGCTGCCGCTCGCCACGCCGGCCCTGATGAACGCGGTGCGCCAGGGCGCGGTGCAGGTGGTGGCGACCGTGTCCATCGCGGCGATCTTCGCCTTCGGCGGGCTGGGCCGCATCATCACGCGGGCCACCGGCGCCTCGGGGGGGTTCGACGTCCCCCAGATCATCGCCGGGGCGCTGGTCATCGCGGTCGTGGCGATCGTCGTGGACCTCGCCTTCGGTGCTCTGGGGCGCTACGCCGACCCCGTCGCGCGGGCGCGCTCCCGGGCGAGGCGGGCGTCGGCGTCGGCGTCGGCGTCGAGCGAGGACACGGGCCGCGAGCCCGTCCCCGCCTGAGCGCTCCGCGGCCCCGCGGGCCACGGGTCGTGACGACATCGTGACCGCCGGACCCCCCGCCCCCGGCAGACAGCGCTCCCCGGTGGTTGTTGGATGGACGGTGCGGGCCCCGACCGGTGCCCGCCCGACACGCGCGGCCCAGTGCGCCGCGGGACACAGAAGGCGGGTCACATGATCTTCACTGCCGGAACGACCCGGGTCGGCGCCGTCGGCGCCGCCCTCGCCGGTGCGGCGCTCGCGCTCAGCGCCTGCGCGGCCGAGGAGGTGGAGTCCGGTGAGGCCCCGAGCTCGGCGTCCGCGAGCAGCGGCGGCGGCGAGGTGGTCATCGGGGGCCCGGAGTTCACCGAGGGCGCGATCATGACGCAGATGTACGCCGGCGTCCTGGACGACGCCGGGTACGACACGTCGATCGTCACGGTCGGGAACCGAGAGCTGTACTTCGACCAGCTCTCGCAGGGGCAGATCCAGGTGGTCCCGGACTACCTCGGGACGCTCACCGAGTACATGAACACCAGCGCCAACGGGCCCGACGCCGAGGTCGTCGCCTCCTCGGACACCCAGGAGACCCTGACCGTGGCGGAGGAGCTGGCCCAGCAGTACGGCATCGAGCTGCTGGAGCCGGCGCAGGCGCAGACCCAGAACTCCTTCGCCGTCACGGAGGACTTCGCGACGCAGAACAACCTCGAGACCCTCTCCGACCTCGGCGCCCTGGGTCAGCCCGTGATCCTGGCCGCCACCGAGGAGTGCCCGGAGCGTCCCTTCTGCGCGCCCGGCCTCCAGGAGGTCTACGACATCCAGATCAGCTCCATCACCCCCACCGGCTTCGACACCGCTGCCACCAAGCAGGAGGTGGCGAACGGGGACGCGCAGCTCGGCCTGGTGGCCACCACCGACGCGACCCTCGACCAGTTCGGCCTCGTGCAGCTCGAGGACGACATGGACCTCCAGCAGGCGGAGAACCTCGTGCCGGCCGTGAACGAGTCGGTGGCCGGCGACACGACGCTCGTCGAGGCGCTCAACGAGCTCTCGCAGACGTTGACCACCGAGGACCTCGCCGGGCTCAACGCCCAGGTCGACGACCAGCGCGAGCTGCCCGAGGACGTCGCCCGGCAGTACCTGGAGGACAACGGCCTCGTCGGCTGACACCCCGCCCCGGCGTTCGTCCCGCACTCCAGCGCCCCGCTCCCGGCCGTCCGTGCCGGGGGCGGGGCGCTGTGCTCGGTCCGGAAGGTCACGTGTCCCCCGAGTCGTCCACACCTGTGACTCGTGTGACTGGAGAGACTGAAGAGACGAGAGAGTCACTTTGCGTGTCGTGGTGACAGCGGGGCGTATGTGGTTCTAGGGTCCCGCTATGACCAAGACCACAGCTCGCCACCGCGCCCCGCTCACCCCCCGTGGCCGCCTCACGCGGCTCTGGTCCACGATGTCCGCCCTGCCCGTCGGCGCCCTCGCCGGCTGCGTAGCCGTCGGCGCCGCCGCCGCGACCTCCAGCCCGGAGGTCGGGGCCCTGGGGCTCGGCGTGGCGCTCGCGCCCGCGGCGCTCACCTCGTGGCGCTCGCGCCTGGCCACCCCGGGCACCGGCCACGGCCGTCGCTCCGCTCGCGCCGCCGCGCCCGTCACCGGGTTGCTCGCCCCGAGCGCCTCGAGCCGGCAGGTCGAGCGCACGCTGGCGCCGCGCGCGCCGAGCGTCAGCCTGTCCGACCTCCTCACGGTGCCCGCGGGAGCGACCGCGGACCGCCCCGAGCGGCCGGCGGTGGCGCAGAGCCCGACCTCGCCGGCGCGGGCGACCGGCCGCCGCGCCGCGGTCACGCCCGCCACCGAGCCGGTGGCCGCGTCGCTCACCGAGCCCGCGGTCGCGTCGACCGCGCCGCTGCGCGCCCTCGGCTCGACCCCGGCAGCCGCTCGCACCCCGATCGTCCTCGACGTGCCGGACCTGGCCGCGCTCCACGCCGCCACGGGGCAGGAGCACGTGTGGCACGGGCGCAGCCCGGCCCGCCCGGAGGACGACCCGTCACGGCTGTTCACCGTCTCCTCCTCCGGTGGCGCCGTCGAGGTCGTCGTGCTCACCCGCGCCGAGCGGGCCGACCGCGACCTCGAGGCGCTGTCGGCCATGGCCGCGGCGGCTCCCGCCCACGCCCCGGCCCCCGCCCAGGGTGGTGAGGGAGTCTCGCCGTCCGAGCCGGCGCCCGCCGTGATGGTCCGCATGCCGACCACCCGTCAGCGCCCGCGCCGCCGCCTCACCGACGACGCCGTCACCGACGACGGCCTCGCCGACGCGGCCTGAGCCGGCGTCACCGCCCGCCCGCCGGCGCGCCGGCGGGGGCGATGATGGTCCGGTGAGCCCCCGACCGACCGCCCCCGACGACCTCGACGCCCTCCCCTGGGTGCGCGTCTCGCCGCGGCTGGTCACGGTGCGCCGGCTCGGGCTGCTCTCCTACCTCGTCCCGCTGCTCGTCGTCGGGGTCCTCGCACTCGTCTTCCCGGGCCGCTGGTGGTGGCTCCCGGTGGCCGGCCTGCTCGTGCTCGTGATCATCGGGTGGGTCGTGGCCGGGCGCGGCGTGCGGGCCATCGGCTACCTGGAGCGCGAGGACGACCTCCTGGTCCGCCGGGGGATCCTCTTCCGGTCCACGGTGGTGGTCCCCTACGGCCGCATGCAGTACGTGGACGTCACCGCCGGGCCCCTCGAGCGCGCCTTCGGCATCTCCACGGTGCAGCTGCACACCGCGTCGGCGGGGACCGACGCCTCGATCCCGGGGCTGGCACCGGACGAGGCCTCGCACCTGCGCGAGGCGCTCGCGGCGCGCGGCGAGGCGCGGCTGGCCGGCCTGTGAGCGCGTCCGTGCCGGCCCGCGCCGCCCCCGATGCCGGCGGAGCGGGTCCGCTGCCGCCGGGGTGGCACCGGCTGCACCCCGCCTCGCCCGCGCTCCGCAGCTGGAAGCTGCTCGTGCTGCTGCTGCTGTTCTACGGCCAGAACCGCGGGCGCGCCCTGCTCGACGGCGAGGGCGACGCCCCTGGTCTCTGGGAGCTGGCCCTCGCCGGCGCCGCGCTGCTGCTCGTCCTCGCCATCGCCACCGCCGGGGGGATCGCCTCGTGGTGGTTCTCCCGCTACGCCGTCGACGACGAGGCGGTGCGCCTGCACACCGGGGTGCTCGCCCGCCAGCAGCGCTCGGCCCGCCTGGACCGGGTGCAGGCGGTCGACCTCGTGCGCCCCCCGACGGCCAGGGTCTTCGGCTTCGCGGAGGTCCGCGTGGAGGTGGCCGGGGGAACGGGGTCGGGGATCAGGCTCGCGTACCTGCGCCGGGCCGACGCCGAGGCGCTGCAGGCGATGCTGCTGGCCCGTACCCAGCAGGGGGGCGACGACGCGGGCAGCCCGGCCGGTGAGGTGGCGCCGCCGGCGTCCTCCGCCACGCTGGCGACAGGAGCCGAGGCCCCGGTCACCGGCGCCGCGACCCCCGATCACGCGACCAGCTCTCTCCCGGCCCCCGAGGCCACGACCACCGGCAGCGACGCCGTCGGTGACCCGGCGACCCCGGCGCGGGCCCCCGCACGGCCGGCGGGACGCGAGGTCCTCACGGTGCCCCTGCCGCGCCTGCTCGGCTCCGTGGCGCTCTCGACGCTGCCGCCGTTCCTCGTGACCCTGGCGGTCACGGCGCTCGTGCTGGTCCTCACCGAGTCGGGGGCGGCCCTGTTCGGTGCGGCCCCGCTGCTGCTGGGGCTCGGGGCGACGGTGTGGCGCGACGTCTCCCGCGGCGGCGCGTGGACGGTCGAGACCTCGACGGCAGGGTTGCGTCTGCGCCACGGCCTCCTCGAGCGACGCACGCAGTCCATCCCGCGCGGACGCGTCCAGGCGGTCCGCATCGCGCAGCCGGCGCTGTGGCGCAGCGCCGGCTGGTGGCGCGTGGAGGTCAACGTCGCCGGGTACGGCCTCGAGGACGGCGAGGGCGGCTCCACACGGGTGGTGCCGGTGTGCAGCCGCGCTCAGGTGGACGAGCTCCTGGCTCTCGTGCTGCCCGTCCCGGTCGACCGCGACGACGTGTCCGCCGGCCTGACCGGTACCTCGGGCGACCCGGCGAGCAGCAGCGCCGGGTGGCTCTCCACGCCGCGCCGAGCCTGGCGGCTCGATCCCTTCGGCTGGCGCCGTCAGGGGGTGCTCGCTGCTCCCGAGGTGCTGCTCGCCCGCCACGGCCGCCTGCGGCGACGGCTCGACGTGGTGCCGCACGGACGCCTGCAGTCGATCGCCCTCGACACCGGGCCGATGCAGCGCCGGCTCGGGCTGGTCACCCTCGTCCTGCACTCCACGCCGGGCCCGGTGGTGCCCGTGGTCCCCCACCTCGACGCAGGGCAGGCTGCGACGTTCCTGCTCGCCCAGGCGGCGCGCGCGCAGGCGGCCGCCGCGGCGGAGAACGCGCCGCGCTGAGGACGGCCCCCCGCGCGGCGCGACGTCACCGGACGCTCAGGACGCGTCGGCGACCGCGCCTCGCCGCGCGGCGAGGCGGCTGGCGTGGGTGGGCGGGTCGGAGGGCACGTGCGCCGGACGGCGGGACTCCATCTCGGCCCGCAGCACCGGGACCACCTCGCTGCCGAGGATGTCGATCTGCTCGAGGACGGTCTTCAGCGGCAGCCCGGCGTGGTCGATGAGGAAGAGCTGGCGCTGGTAGTCGCCGAACAGGTCGGCGAAGGTCAGCGTCCGCTCGACGACCTCGGCGGGGGAGCCGACCGTCAGCGGCGTCTGGGCGGAGAAGTCCTCCAGCGAGGGACCCCCGCCGTAGACCGGCGCGGCGTCGAAGTAGGGGCGGAACTCCTTGATCGCGTCCTGGCTGTTCGGCCGCATGAACACGTGGCCACCCAGGCCCACGATGGCCTGGTCGGGCGAGCCGTGGCCGTGGTGGGCGTAGCGCTCCCGGTAGAGGCCGATGAGGCGCTGGTAGTGCTCCGCGGGCCAGAAGATGTTGTTGGCGAAGTACCCGTCGCCGAAGAACGCGGCGATCTCGGCGACCTGGGGGGTGCGGATCGAGCCGTGCCACACGAACGGCGGCACGCCGTCCAGGGGCCGGGGGATCGAGGTGAAGTTCCTGAGCTCGGTGCGGAAGTCACCCGTGAAGTCCACGACCTCCTCGTCCCACAGCCGGCGCAGCAGCTGGTAGTTCTCCACCGTCAGCTCCACCGAGCTGCGCGGGTCACGCCCGAAGGCCTCGTAGGTGCCCAGCGTGTTGCCGCGCCCCAGCATGAGGTCGGTGCGCCCGTCCGAGAGGTGGGAGAGCATCGCGTAGTCCTCGGCGATGCGCACCGGGTCGTTCGTGGTGATGTGCGCGATGGACGTCGACACGGTCAGGCGCTCGGTCAGCGCGGCGACGTGGGAGAGCAGCGTGGTCAGCGCCGAGGCCACGAACGGCGGCTCGTGGTGCTCACCGACGGCGAACACGTCCAGCCCGGCGTCCTCGGCGTGACGGGCCATCGTCACCAGGCCCTTGATCCGCTCGGAGTCGGTGGGGACCTGCCCGGTGTGGGCGTCGGGGTGGAGGTCGCTGACGGTGAAGATGCCGAACTGCACGGTGGGGCTCCTGATCAGGTCGAGTGTGGTTGATCCTTCAACCAGGAACCGCTCGGCGCCGCCGTCTCTTCCCGGCGGAGCACCAGCGCCACGTCGGTGACCGTGAAGAGGAAGCGCCCCGCTCCCGCCAGCGAGCGCAGTCCTTCCACCCAGCCGGCGGCGCGCGCCGAGAGCACCGGGTCGTCACCGGTGGTCGAGAGCATCCCCGTCGCCACCTTCCACGCGAGCGACCCGTCGTCGAAGCGGCGGTGCGGGTCCGCCCAGGAGGCGACCTCGAGCACCGACCACGGGGCGCCGCGCTCGGCGCTGGCCCCCGCGTGCGCCAGCAGCTTGCGCCCCGAGAAGCCGTCCCCGCGCCCCTCCTGGGGGCCCCCGCCGGTGCGCGCGGCGACGAAGCGGTCCACGAGGGTGCGCGTGAGCCCGTCGTCGGGCGAGGTGAACAGCGCCGTGTCCCAGTCGGAGTGGGCGAGCACCAGCGTCCCGCCGGGCACCAGCACCCGGTGCGCGGCCACCAGGTGGCCCACCGGGTCCACGAGGTGCTCGAGGACGTTGAGGGAGACCGCGACGTCGAGCGAGGCGTCCGCGAAGGGCAGGGGAGCGTCCAGGTCCGCCGTGCGGCTGCGCACGCGCGGGTCCACGAGCAGCCGCTCGTCGAGGGCGGAGACCTGGTCCACGGCGTGCACCACCACCTCGGTGGCCTCACCGGGAGCGGCAGGGCCCAGGGCGTCGGCCGCCTCCAGGACCGCCGAGACCGTCCGTCCGCTCCCGCAGCCGAGGTCGGCGACGCTCAGGGGGCGGTGGGCCGCCGCGCCTCGGGCGGCGCCGCCTGCTCCGACGGGGACGGGCCGGCGCCTGGCGGCGCCCAGGTCCGCCAGGGCGGCGAGCCTCGCGTGCCGTCCCACGCGGGTGACCCTAGTGGTCGTCAGTGGTCGTCAGTGGTCGGCGGTGGTCGGCGGTCCGGTCGTCGGCGGGCCGTCGGTGGCGCCGCCGGGTCGGCACGCGGGCGCCGCCGGGGTCGGCACGCGGGCGGCGCCGGGGTCGGTCCTCGGGCGTCGCCGTAGCCTGCCGCGATGGCGTCGCCGCTGGAGCACCCCGGGAGCCCCGACCCCGCCCCACGCAGGCGCGCGCCCGCGCACCCGAGCGCGCGCCCGGGTCGGCTCGGCGTCGGGATCGTCGGTGCCGGCCGCGTCGGAGCGACGCTGGGCGCCGCCCTGCGGGAGGCCGGCCACGCCGTGGTCGCCGCCTCGGCGGTCTCCCAGGCCTCCCGGGACCGCGTGGACGCCCTGCTCCCCGGCGTCCCCGTCCTGCCCGTCCCCGACGTGGTCGAGCGCTCCGAGCTGGTGCTGCTCGCCGTGCCCGACGACGCGCTCGAGCCCCTCGTCGCGGGCCTCGCGCGCACCGGCGCCTGGCAGGGCGGCCAGCTCGTCGTCCACACCGCGGGCCGATGGGGGACCTCGGTGCTGGCCCCGGTGCGCGCCGCCGGCGTCATCCCGCTGGCGGTCCACCCGGCGATGACGTTCACGGGCACCTCGCTGGACCTCGTGCGCCTGCGCGACGCGGTGTGCGCCGTCACCGCGGACGCCGTCGTCCTGCCCGTCGCCCAGGCCCTCGTGGTCGAGCTCGGTGCCGAGCCCGTGGTCGTCGCCGAGGGCGACCGGGCGCTCTACCACGCGGGTCTCTCGCACGGCGCGAACCATCTCGTGACCCTCGTCGCGCAGGCGCGCGAGGTGCTCGCAGCCGCCGGTGTCGAGGACCCCGGCCGCGTGCTGGGCCCCCTGATGAGGGCGGCCCTCGACGGCGCCCTGGGCAGCGGCGACGACGCCCTGACCGGCCCCGTCGCCCGCGGGGACGCCGGCACCCTGGCGGAGCACCGGGCGGTCCTGCTCGCCGCGGCGTCCGCCGGGCGGACCGGCTCCGAGCTGCCGGAGACCCACCGCGCGCTGTCGCGGGCCACCACCGTGCGCGCCGTGGTGGGACGGCGCCTGCCGGCCGCCGTCGCCGACGAGCTCGCGTCCGCGCTCGGGGAGGACGGGGACGCGTACGGTGTGACGCCGTGACCGCGCCCGCCGCCCTCCGCAGCAGCGACGAGCCCGACGGCCCCGCTGACCCCGACGAGGTTGCCGGCCCCGCAGGCCCCGACGGCTCAGCGGACACCCCACGGCCCGGCCACGGCCCGGTGGTGGTGCGCACCCGGGCCGAGCTCGCGCGGGCCCGGGCAGAGCTCCCCGGCCCGGTCGCGGTGGTGATGACGATGGGCGCGCTGCACGCCGGTCACGCCGAGCTGGTGCGCGCGGCGCGCGAGCGCAGCGCCTCCGTGCTGGTGACGATCTTCCTCAACCCTCTGCAGTTCGGCGACGGCGCCGACCTCAGCGCCTACCCCCGCACGCTCGACGCCGACGTGACGCTGCTGGGCGAGCACGACGTGGCCCTGGTCTTCGCCCCCGAGGCCGACGAGGTGTACCCCGGCGGCACGCCGTCGGTGACGGTGAGCGCCGGAGCGCTGGGTGACGTCCTCGAGGGAGCGGCGCGGCCGGGGCACTTCGACGGGGTGCTCACCGTGGTCGCCAAGCTCATCGGGCTGACCCGCCCCGACGTGCTCCTGTTCGGTCGCAAGGACGCCCAGCAGCTGCTCCTCGTCGAGCGCATGGCGGCCGACCTCGAGCTGGGGGTCGAGGTGGTCGGGGTGCCGACCGTGCGCGACGACGACGGCCTGGCCCTCTCCAGCCGCAACACCCACCTGCGCGGCGGGGACCGGGGGGTCGCGCTCACCCTCGTCGCGGCGCTGCGGGCCGGCACGGCGGCGGCGTCCGGCGGGGCCGGGCCCGTGCGGGCCGCGGCGCGCGAGGTGCTCGAGGCGGAGCCGGCCGTGCGCGTCGACTACCTCGCCCTCGTGGACCCGGTGACCCTCGTCGACGTCGGCGACGACGCCAGCGGACCGGCGCTGCTGGCCGTCGCCGCCCGGGTGGGCACCACGCGGCTCATCGACAACGTCACCGTCGAGCTCGGCGGCTGACAGGACCCGCTGGGGCCCCCGGGCCCGTCAGGGTCGGTGGTAGCGGAACACGTCGCACACCAGCGGCAGCGCGACCGTGCCGTCGGGCCGGGCCACCGTCGCCGCCAGCTCCCGGACGCGGGAGAGGACCGCCTCTCGGTCGTGGCGGACCGCCACCGAGGTCTCCGTCGAGGCGAGGGTCGCCAGCGCCTCGGGGGAGTCGAGCTCCAGGGTGCTGGTGAAGCGGGCGGTCTCCCCCCCGGTGAGCGGCGCAGGCACGCGCGGCCACTCCCCGTCCACGCCGGCGACGGTGCGCCGCTCCGCGTCGGTGAGCAGCGCGTCGAGCTCGGCGACCCAGCCGTGGGTGGTGTCGCGGCTGTTCCACGCCAGCCCCAGGACGCCGCCGGGGCGCAGCACCCGCGCCACCTCCCCGGCCGCGGTCTGGGGGCGCACCCAGTGCCAGGCCTGCCCCACGGTCACCGCGTCGACGCAGGCGTCCGGCAGGGGGACGTCCTCCGCGGTGCCCCGGACCACCTCCAGGCGAGGACCTGCTCCCGGGAGGTCGTCCGCCAGCTCGGCCAGCATGGCGCTCGACGGGTCGACCGCTACCACCTCGTGACCCAGCGACAGCAGGACCCTCGACAGCTTGCCCGTCCCCGCGGCGAGGTCGAGGACGCGCGAGCGCTCCCGCAGACCGCCGAGCATCCACGCCACCGCCGCCACGGGGTAGTCCGGGCGCACCCGGTGGTAGCGCCGTGCGCTCACGAGGCCGCCGAACGCCGTCCTCCGGGGCTCGTCGTCAGTGCTCACGCACCCATCATCACAGTCCGTGAGAGCGCGGGCGTCCTGCGAGGCCCTGGCTAGGGTCCGGGGCATGACCGATCGCGCCGTGCCCGGCGACCTGGACGACGACCTCCCCGAGCAGGTGCGCGTCCGCCGCGCCAAGAGGGACAGGATGCTGGCCGCGGGGGGCGACCCGTACCCCGTCTCCGTCCCGCGCACGACCTCCCTGGCCGGCGTGCGCGCGAGCTACCCGGACCTGGCCGCCGGCGAGGAGACCGACGACGTGGTCTCCGTCGCGGGGCGCGTGGTCTTCCTGCGCGGCAGCGGCAAGCTCGCCTTCGCGACGCTGCAGGAGGGTGACGGCACCCGGCTGCAGGTCATGCTCTCCCTCGCAGAGGTGGGCGCGGCGTCGCTGGCGGCGTGGGGCTCCGACGTCGACCTGGGTGACGTGGTGTCCGTGACCGGGCGCGTGCTCGCCTCCCGCCGCGGTGAGCTGAGCATCATGGCCTCGCGCTGGGACATGGCCACGAAGGCCCTGCGCCCCCTGCCGGTGCTCCACGAGGGCGCGACCACCTCGGAGGAGACGCGGGTGCGGGCGCGCCACGCGGACCTCATCGTGCGCCCGCAGGCGCGCGCCATGGTGAGGACCCGCTCCGCCGTGGTGCGCTCCCTGCGCGACCAGCTCCACGCTGCCGACTTCCTCGAGCTCGAGACGCCGCTGCTGCAGACCCTGCACGGCGGGGCGTCCGCGCGTCCCTTCGTCACCCGCTCCCACGCCTTCGACCTCGACCTCTTCCTGCGCATCGCCCCCGAGCTGTTCCTCAAGCGTGCGGTGGTCGGGGGTGTCGAGCGGGCTTTCGAGATCGGCCGGAGCTTTCGCAACGAGGGCTCCGACTCCACCCACTCCCCGGAGTTCGCGATGCTCGAGTTCTACGAGGCGTGGTCGGACTACGACGGCGTGGCCACGAGGTCCCGCGAGCTGGTCCAGGGCGCCGCGCAGGCGGCCTTCGGGACCCAGGTGGTGACGCTGGCCGACGGCAGCGAGTACGACCTCTCGGGGGAGTGGGCGTCCCTGTCGATGTATCCCTCGCTCTCCGACGCGCTGGGCGAGGAGGTGGACCCCACGACCGCCCGGGCGCGCCTCGTCGAGCACGCCGCGAGGGTCGACCTGCCGGTGCCCCCCGGCGCGAGCGCCGGAAAGCTCGTCGAGGAGCTGTGGGAGCACCTCGTCGGACGGGGCCTGCGCGCCCCGACGTTCGTCCGTGACTTCCCGCTGGAGACCTCCCCGCTCACGAAGGCCCACCGCAGCGTCCCCGGCGTGGTCGAGAAGTGGGACCTCTACGTCAGGGGGTTCGAGGTCGGCACGGGGTACTCCGAGCTGAACGATCCCGTGGTGCAGCGTGAGCGCCTCGTGGAGCAGGCCCGGCTGGCGGCCGGCGGCGACGACGAGGCGATGGCGCTGGACGAGGACTTCCTCTCGGCGCTGGAGACCGGGATGCCTCCTGCCGGCGGCGTCGGCCTCGGTATCGACCGGATCCTCATGGCGATGACCGGGCTCGGCATCCGCGAGACCATCACCTTCCCGCTGGTGAGGCCGCGCACGGGTGGCTGAGAAATGTCCCGCCGGCCACCGCGCGGCGAGAGCACCGCGAACCCGTACCCTGGAGCGGTGACGTTCCTGACGGCGGTGCTCCCCTCTCTCGGGCTCGCCCTGCTCTTCTGGTACGCGATGCGGGCGGTGCTCCACGCGGATCGTCGCGAGCGTGAAGAGGCCGCTCGTTTCGAGCGGGCGCACCGATCAGCGCAGGGCGATCACCCCTCACCCTGAGGCGGTCACTGGTCCGAAACCATTGTCGTGATCGCGACCGCGATTGTGCAGGTGCCCGGTGCGGTGCCATGATGGGTTATCGACGGGGAACACCACTCGTGAGTCCCACGCCGACGCGCGCAGCATTCGTCGCGCCGGACGTCCGCATCGACCATCGTCCCGCAACCCCTCCGGGGGTTCACCCGTGACAGCCAAGGAGAACCATGGCGCAGCGCCAGCAGACCATCCTCACCGACGACCTCGAGGGCGGTGACTCGCCGGCCTCGGAGACCGTGACCTTCGCTCTCGACGGCGTCGCCTACGAGATCGACCTGAACGAGCAGAACGCCAAGCGTCTGCGCGACGACCTCTCCACCTGGACCGGTCACGCGCGCAAGCAGCGCAGCGGTGCCCGCCCGGCGCGGCGCCCCCGCTCCGGCGGCTCCGGCCAGGACACCGGCGCGGTGCGCACGTGGGCCCGGGAGAACGGCTACGAGATCAGCGACCGCGGTCGCGTGCCCGGCAAGATCGTCGACGCGTACCACGCGGCCAACGGCTGACCCGACCTCCAGCGGGGCCGGCGGGGACCCCTCGCCGGCCCCGCCGCGGTCCGGCAGCCGTCCCGCCTCACCGCCCGGGAGCCCGGGAGCGCTCCGCCGGCAGCGAACACCGCCCGGCCGCGGCCGCGTGGCGGAACAGCAGGTACGCCGGCGAGGTTGAGACACCCGTACGGCCCGCCCGGCGTGAGAGCGCCGAGCGACCCGCAGAGATACCATCGGTGTCGCCAGTGGGGTCGCAGTGGTGGGTTCGCCACCGTGTCCCGCCGCCCACTGCTCGCAAGGAGCGTTCCATGTTCGAGAGGTTCACCGACCGAGCTCGCCGCGTCGTCGTCCTGGCCCAGGAAGAGGCCCGGATGCTCAACCACAACTACATCGGCACCGAGCACATCCTGCTCGGGCTGATCCACGAGGGTGAAGGCGTCGCCGCCAAGGCGATGGAGTCCCTCGGCATCTCCCTGGACTCCGTGCGCGAGCAGGTCCAGGAGATCATCGGCCAGGGCCAGCAGGCCCCCTCCGGCCACATCCCCTTCACGCCGCGCGCCAAGAAGGTCCTCGAGCTGAGCCTGCGCGAGGCCCTGCAGCTCGGCCACAACTACATCGGCACCGAGCACATCCTGCTCG
>JARIBR010000054.1 GCA_029258695.1 Quadrisphaera sp. | reverse complement strand
TGCGCCCGACCGCGACGCTGGAGCACCCGACGCCGGCCCTCGGCGACGCGACGTCGGGGGAGGGCACCGACGTCGCGGTGAGCATCGCCGCGGACCTGCTGCGTCGCCTCGTGGTGGGCCTGGAGCTGGGGCGGGGCTACCTCAGCCGCGGGCGGGCGACGCCGACGCTGTCCTCGGGGGAGATGCAGCGCCTGCGCATCGCCACCCAGCTGCGCTCGGGGCTGTTCGGGGTGGTCTACGTGCTCGACGAGCCGTCCGCCGGCCTGCACCCCGCCGACGCCGAGCCGCTGCTGGAGGTCCTCGCCGCGCTCAAGGCCTCGGGGAACTCGGTGCTGGTCGTCGAGCACGACATGGACGTCGCGCGCAGCGCGGACTGGCTCGTCGACGTCGGCCCGCTGGCCGGCGACGGCGGGGGCGAGGTGCTCTTCAGCGGCCCGCCCGACGGGCTGGCGGGCGTGGAGAGGTCCGTGACGGCCCGGTACCTGCGCCCGGGCGCCGTCTCGGCGACCCCGGCGCCGCAGCGCCGGCGCGAACCCCGAGGACGGCTGGGGCTGCGGGGCGTGAGCGCCAACAACCTCGACGACGTCGACGTGGACGTGCCGCTCGGGGTGCTCACCGCGGTCACCGGCGTCTCCGGGTCAGGCAAGACGACGCTGGTCTCCCGGGTGCTGGGCGACGTCGTCGCCGAGCACGTGCGGGCAGGTGGGCGCGGGGCGACGGGGCCGAGGAGCACGACGGTGGCGGCCGGTGACGGCTCGGAGGGCCGCACCGGGGCCGCGGCGCCCACGACCGAGGACGAGCCGGCCCCCGCGGCGAGCGTGCGCAGCGTCCTGGGGCTGGAGCAGCTCGAGCGGCTGGTCCGCGTGGACTCCGCGCCGATCGGGCGCACGCCGCGCTCGAACCTCGCCACGTACACGGGCCTCTTCGACGCGGTCCGCAAGACCTTCGCCGCCACCGACGGGGCCAGGGAGCGGGGCTTCGACGCCTCGCGGTTCTCCTTCAACGTCGAGGCCGGTCGCTGCCCCACCTGCCAGGGCGAGGGGTTCGTCGCCGTCGAGCTGCTGTTCCTGCCCGGCAGCTACGCGCCCTGCCCCACGTGCCACGGGTCGCGCTACAACGCTCAGACCCTCGAGGTGACCTACCGGGGCAAGGACGTCGGGCAGGTCCTGGACCTCAGCGTGGACGCGGCCCTGGACTTCCTCGCCGACGTGCCCGCTGCGGCGCGCCGGCTCGCGGTGCTGCAGCAGGTGGGCCTGGGCTACCTGCGCCTCGGCCAGCCGGCCCCGGAGCTGTCCGGCGGGGAGGCCCAGCGCATCAAGCTCGCCACCGAGCTGCAGCGGGCACGGCGGGGGCGCACCCTCTACCTGCTCGACGAGCCCACCACGGGGCTGCACCCCGCTGACGTCGAGCGCCTCATGGCCCAGCTGCACGCGCTGGTCGACGACGGCGCCACCGTCGTCGTCGTCGAGCACGACATGGGCGTGGTCGCCGGCGCCGACCACGTCATCGACCTCGGGCCGTCCGGGGGCGACGCCGGGGGGCGCGTGGTCGCGGCCGGCACCCCGGAGGACGTGGCAGCCACGCCGGCCAGCATCACGGCGCCCTACCTGGCGCAGCGGCTGGGGCGCGAGGCCGCCGGCGCCTCGTGATCACCCCGCGAGCGCGGCGTTGACGCTCTCCCCGAGCGCGGTGAGCAGCGGCGGCTCGTCGTCAGGGCCGGTCACGACCCGCAGCAGCACGGGCCTCGTCCCCAGGGCCTGCGTGGTCTTTGCCAGGGCCGACCGCAGCTGCGCCGGGGTGCTGGCGCTCGCGGTGAGCACGTCGACCCCCGGAGCCAGCGCCGCGGGCAGCGCCGTCCAGTCCCACGCGGTGACGTCCTGGTAGACCGCGCGCGGGCTCTGGATGACCCGCTCGATGGTGTACCCCGCGTTGTCGATGAGCACCACGACCGGCGTCAGCCCCCGCTGCCAGATCGTCGCCAGCTCGGTGGCGGTGAGCTGCGCCGCGCCGTCGCCGATGAGCAGCACGCTCTGGCGCTCCGGCGCGGACAGGCACGTGCCGAGGACGGCGGGCAGCGTGAAGCCGATGGCCGACCAGATGGGCTGCACGAGCAGCTCGGTGCCCTCGTGCATCGTCAGGCTCAGCGCCCCGTAGAGGGCGGTGCCCGCGTCGGCGACGGCGATGGCGCCGCCGGGCAGCCAGTCCTGGACCTGGCGCCAGAGCTCCTCCTGGGTCCGGGGGGCGTCGTCGTCGACGGGGGTGGGCTCGGGGGCGTCGGGGGCGCCGATCGGCGCCGACGGCGCCCGCTCGCTGGCGGCGAGCACCTCGTCCAGCGCGGCGAGCCCGTCACCGAGGTGCACGCCGTCGAAGAACGCGCGGCCGACCCGCGCGTGGCTGATGCTCAGCTCGATCGAGGACGCGACGTCGAAGCGGTGGGAGAACATCCCGGTGAGCACGTCGGAGAACACCGTGCCCGCCAGGACCAGGGGCCGGGCGGAGTCCACCGCCTCGCGCACGGCGGCGGAGGTGGTCATGGCGCCCATGTAGGTCCCGATCGAGGCCGGGTGGTCCTCAGGCAGCGTCGCCTTGGCGCCGGCGAGGGTGGCGACCCGCACCCCGGGGCGCCCGGCCACGTCGACGAGGAGGTCCTCGGCGCGGCGCCGGTGCACCTGCGTGCCGGCGAGCACGGTCACCTGCTCGGCGCCGGAGAGGGCGCCCGCGAGGGCGTCGCGGAAGCCGGCCAGGGCCGCGGGGTCGGAGGCCGACGGCGCCAGGGGGGTGGACAGCGACGCCGAGGAGACCTCGGCGACCGCGACGTCGGAGGGGATCCCGAGGTACACGGGCTTGGACGACTCGAGGGCGGCGCGCAGGGTGCGGTCGATCTGCAGGGTGGCGTCCTCGGCGCGCAGGACGGCCCCGGCGCCGACCACCTCCTTGTACGCGCGGACGAAGTGGTCGAAGTCGCCGTCGACGAGGGTGTGGTGTAGCAGCGCCGCGCCCTCGCGCTGGGTGGCCGACGGCATGCCCGTCACCTGGACCACGGGGACGTCCTCGGCGAAGCTGCCCGCGACGCCGTTGATCGCGGAGAGCTCACCGACGCCATAGGTGGTGACCAGCGCGGCCGGGGTGCGCGCGGTGCGGGCGTACGCGTCGGCGGCGTAGGCCGCGTTCAGCTCGTTGGTGTTCCCGACCCACACCACGTCGGGCACGGTGAGCATCTCGTCGAGGAGGCTGAGGTTGAAGTCCCCGGGGAGCCCGAAGACGTGGGGGGCGCCCAGCTGCACGAGGCGGTGCGCCAGGTACGCGCCGACGGTGATGACGGGGGCGGGGTGAGCGGCGTCGGTCATGGCGCAGGTCTAGCACCTGTCACGGGCGTCGGCCCTGGGCGGCGGGCGTCCCCGATGCGCACGGCGGCGGGGGCGCGCGAGAGCCCCGCCCTCGTGCGCCCCCGTCCTGCTCTCCCGGGGCGTCGACCTGCCGCTCCGGTCAGGCGTCGATGGACTGCTTCTCGTCGCTCTGGCCGGACACCGAGATCTTGCGCGGCTTGGCCTGCTCGGCCACGGGGATGGTCAGGCTGAGCACCCCGCGGTCGTAGCTGGCGTCGATGCGCTCGGTGTCGAGGTTCTCGCCGAGGACCAGCTGGCGGCTGAAGACCCCGCGCGGCCGCTCGGCGGCGAGGGACTCGGCGTCGCCGGTGCGCGTGGGCCGCTCGGCCCGCACGGTGACCACGTTGCGCTCGACGTCCAGGTCGATGGAGTCGGTGCTCACGCCCGGGAGGTCGAACTCGACGTGGACGGTGTCACCCTCGCGCCAGGCGTCCATCGGCATCACCGAGGGCCGGGCCGCGGTGCCGGTGAACCCCATCGCCTGCTGGGTGAGGCGGTCGAGCTCACGGAAGGGGTCGGTGCGCATCAGCATGAGGTGTACCTCCGTCGTCGTGGGCCCCGGCTCCGCGGGATCGCCGCGGTCACCAGAGAGGATCTATGGTGCTTGTGACAGATCTGTTCTATCAGATGTGGCATGCTCTGACAAGTCACCGTCAGGGGTCGGAGCGACCGGGAGCGGAGTGCTGGAGGCGCGATGGGTCATGCACGCGATCGTGGCGTCTACGGGATCTCCGTGGCCGCCGAGCTGGTCGGCACGGGGGCGCAGAGCCTGCGCCTGTACGAGGCCCGCGGGTTGCTGGTGCCCGAGCGCAGCGCCGGCGGCACGCGTCGCTACAGCGACCACGACGTCGAGCGCCTCGTGCGCATCGGCGAGCTGCTGCGGGCGGGGCTGAACCTCGCCGGCATCGCCATGGTCCTCGATCTCGAGGCCCAGGTCAGCGCGCTGCGGGCCGCCGCGGAGCAGCCCTGAGCCGCCCCCGACGGCCCTGCGCAGCCCCTGGACGCCGCCTCGCGGACGGTGCGGGCGGGACCTTGGTCGCTGGCGCCGGGTGCGCCGACGAGCCATGCTGGAGATGGAGGTGGTGACGATGGTGACGACACGTCAGGCGTCCTCGGGAGGGCGCAGCGACAGCAGCGACGCCCGGCATCCCACGGTGGTGGTCGCGGACGACGGCTCGCCGTCGTCGCGTGCCGCGCTGACGTGGGCGGCCCAGGAGGCAGGTTCACGCGGCGCCCGGTTGCGGGTGCTCTACGCCGCAGACGTGGAGGGCGCCGACCTCGGGGGAGCAGCGGTGCTGGCCCACCTCGCTCGTGAGGAGGGCGCGCGGATCACCGCCGAGGCGGCGGCCCGGGCCGCTGAGACCGAGGGCGCTCCCGCCGCGGACCTCATCGAGACCGACGTGCGGCTGAGCCGGCCGGCGCGCGCCCTGGTGGGGGCCTCGCAGCACGCCGACCTGCTGGTCGTGGGCAACCGCGGTCGCGGCGCGCTGGCCGGTGCGCTGCTGGGCTCGGTGGCGTTCGCCGTCAGCGCCAGGGCCGCGTGCCCCGTCGTGGTGGTCCGCGGTGACGCCGACCGGCGCCCGGGCCCCGGTCACCCCGTGGTCGTGGGGGTCGACGGCTCCGACGCCGCCGAGGTGGCGGTCGCCCACGCGGCCCGCGCCGCGGCCAGGGCCGGTGCTCCCCTCGTGGTGCTCGCCGCGTGGAGACCGCCGGAGAGGGTCGCCGCCGGTGGGGGCTACGGCGCCGCGTACCTCGCCGACCTCGAGCGGTGGGCGCAGGAGAGCGCGGAGCAGAACGCGCAGGCCGCGCTGGCTCGGGCCCGCGACCTCGAGCCGAGCGTGGAGGGCGAGGTGCAGGTGGCGCGCGAGCGTCCCGCGCAGGCGCTCGTCGCGGCCTCGGGCGAGGCGGGGACGGTCGTCGTCGGAGCTCGGGGGCACGGCAGCGTCGGGGGGCTGTTCCTCGGCTCGGTCAGCCACGCCGTCGTGCACGGCGCTCGGTGCCCCGTCGCCGTGGTCCGCGCCGCCGACGACTGAGGCTGCGCCCTCGACGGGTGCGCGGGGAGATCTTCGTCACGGTCTGCGGTGGTACGTTCTCGGATGGCCGACGCGCACGGCAAGCAGGCTGACGAGAAGTTCAGCCGCGTCCTCGGGACGTGGGACGTCCTCGCCATCGCTTTCGGCGCGATGATCGGTTTCGGCTGGATCGTGCTGACCGGCGGGTTCCTCGAGGAGGCCGGCAGCGGCGGCGCAGCCCTGGCCTTCGTCATCGGGGGTGTCGTCATGGGCTTCGTCGCCATGACCTACGCCGAGCTCGTCTCCGCGATGCCGCAGGCGGGCGGCGAGCACCAGTACGTGCTGCGCGCCGTGGGTTCCAGGGCCGCCTTCGTGTGCTCGTGGTTCCTCGTGCTCGGCTACGTCTCGGTGGTGGCCTTCGAGGCGGTCGCCCTGCCGCAGACGATGCTCTTCCTCTTCCCCGACATGCTCGCCGGCAGGCTGTGGACCATCGCCGGCTACGACGTCTACCTGTCCTGGGTCGCGGTCGGGGTCGGGGCCGCGGCGGTGATGACGTACCTCAACTACCGCGGCGTGCGGGCGGCCGCGGTGTTCCAGACGATCGCCGTGCTGTTCCTCGTGGCCGTCGGAGCCGCCCTGGTCCTCGGTTCCTTCACCGGGGGGAGCCTCGAGGAGATGGACCCGTGGTTCGTCGGAGGATCCGCCGGGATCATCGGGGTGCTCGTCGCGACGCCGTTCCTCTTCGTCGGTTTCGACGTCATCCCGCAGTCGGCGGAGGAGATCAACCTGCCCTTCCGCAAGATCGGCATCATGATCCTGGTGTCGCTGCTGGCGGCCGTCACCTGGTACGTCATCATCATGCTCACGGTCGGGTCGTCCCTGCCGTCAGCCGACCTCGCGGAGTCCGAGCTCGCCGTGGCCGACGGGATGGCGGCCCTGTGGAGCAGCCCGCTGATGGGCAACATCCTGGTGCTGGGCGGGATCGCGGGCATCCTGACGTCGTGGAACGGCTTCCTCATCGGAGCGAGCAGGCTGGTCTACGCCATGGCGGAGTCGGGCATGCTGCCGGCCTGGTTCGGCCGGCTGCACCCGAGGTACAAGACCCCCCAGAACGCCCTGGTCTTCATCGGCGGCCTGTCGATCCTGGCGCCCGTCTTCGGCCGGCAGATGCTCGTGTGGCTGGTGGACGCGGGCAGCGTCAGCCTCATCATCTCGTTCGTCATGGTGGCCATCAGCTTCGTGGTGCTGCGGCGCACCGAGCCCGACATGGAGCGTCCCTTCCGTACCCCGGGAGGGGTGCCCACCGGGGTCATCGCCGCCGTCCTGGCCACGGGTCTGGGCGTCCTGTTCCTCCCGGGGATGCCGGCCGCGCTGGTCTGGCCCTACGAGTGGGTGATCTTCGGTGGCTGGGCGCTGGCCGGAGCCGTCCTCATCACCCGGATCCCGCACGTGGGCCGAGGCCCCGGCGCGCACGACCGCATGGTCGAGATCGCCGCGCAGCGGGGAACCCTGCCTGATCAGCGCGGACCTCGGTAGCCCGCGCGGCGTCGACCGCGCGGGCGGCCCCGCCGGCGTCACGGGGTATCGTCACCCGGCCTGCCCGGTCTGCCCGGCACCCGGCTCGCCGCCCGGTGCGCCTCGACGAGCTGTCTCGTCGAGGCGGCGGGCACCGTGACCCCACCACGTGAGGACGAGACCCATGGCGCACGACGACCGACCGGTGCTGGTGCTCGGAGCGACGGGCGGGCAGGGCGGCGCCGTGGTCGACGCGCTGCTGGCCCGCGGCGCTGCTGCGCGGGCGGCGGTCCGCGACCCCGGGTCGTCGTCGGCTCGCGCTCTCGCGGACCGCGGGGTCGACGTCGTCGCCGGTTCCCTCACCGACCGCGGCTCCCTGGCCGCCGCGATGCACGACGTCTCCGGCGTCTTCGCCCTGACCACCCCCTTCGAGTCCGGCCCGGACGCCGAGGTCGAGCAGGGCCGGGCGGTCCTCGGCGCGGCCCGCGACGCGCGCGTGCCCCACCTGGTGTTCAGCTCGGTCGCCGGCGCGGCGCAGGACAGCGGCGTGCCGCACTTCGAGAGCAAGGCCGTCGTCGAGCGGGAGATCATCGCCGGGGACGTGCCCTTCACGATCCTCGGGCCCACCTACTTCTTCGACAACGCCCTCGGCGGTGAGCAGCGGATCCGTGACGGCGTCCTGGACCTCCCCCTACCCTCCGACCACCGGCTGCAGCAGCTCGCCCGCCCGGACCTGGGCCGCTTCGCGGCGACCGTGCTGCTCGCGCCCGAGCGCTTCACCGGCCAGCGCGTCGAGCTGGCCAGCGACGACCCCTCGCCGGAGCGGATGGCGGGCGCGCTGGGCGCGGCGCTGGGCCGCGAGGTCCGCCACGAGCGCACCCCGCTCGCCACCATCCGCAGCGCCGACATGCACGCGATGTGGGAGTTCCTGAACGGCGAGGGCTACCGCGTGGACGTCGCGGCCCTGCACGCCGAGCACCCGGACGTGGCCTGGACGTCCTTCGCCGACTGGGCGACGCAGACCTTCAGCAGCTCGTCCTAGGGGGCTCGGCCAGACGCTGATCTGCGCGTCGGCGGCTCAGGTCAGCCGATCTCGGCGCGCTGGACCCGCCACGCCCCGACCACGGCGGGCACGAGCACCCAGACCACCGAGGCGGTGGCGAGGTGGAGCCACACCTCGCCGGTCGCCGACTCCCGCTGGGACAGGTCCAGCAGCGCGGTGTTGTAGTCGACCCACGGCGCGACGTCACGCAGGCCGGCGACCAGCGCGAAGACCACGGGCATGAGGTTCTGGGCGGCGAAGAAGACGACGATGGCCGCCGCGGCGCTGCGCAGGAGCAGCGCCAGGGCGAAGGCCACGAGGACGCTGACGCCGAGCACGACGAGGGGGCGGACCACCTGCCACCACGTCAGCGACCAGTCGGCGGGGACGTCCTGGACCGCGGCTCCGAGCGCCGTGCTGAGGGCGGTCGTGGCGGCGCTGAACGTGAAGGCGGCCACCGTGAGGAGCAGGACGGCGGCGAGCTTGGCGGTGAGCACGCGCTGGCGGCGGGGGACGAGGGCGAACGTGGTCAGGGCGGTGCGCGAGCCCCACTCGCTGGTGAGCACGAGGATCGCGAGCACCGGGACCAGCAGGACCACCGGTGCCCCCTGGAGGGAGAGCCAGGACGCGTAGTCACCGGCGCTCCCGTCGCCGGTGAGGACCTGTGCCACGGCGACCGCCACGGAGCCCAGCGCGATGATCACGAGCAGCCAGAGACCCGTGCGGGTGTCGACGCTCTTGCGCAGCTCCACGGCGGTCAGGCGGGCCAGGGGCGGCCGTGCGAAGACGTTGGGCGTGGCGGGGCGCGCCGTGCGGGTGGCGGTGGTGGCGCTCATCGGCTGGTCTCC
>JARIBR010000340.1 GCA_029258695.1 Quadrisphaera sp. | reverse complement strand
GCCCTGCACGAAGAGCTCGTCCGGATCGACCTCGCGGCACTTCGCGAGAGCGGACCAGGTCGGCGTGTCGAGCTTCAGCATGCGAGCAGAACTCCTCGGTGGTGGCAGCGTGTGCTGCGTCGGCGGGGAAGGGCCGGCGCGAGAGCCCGGACCGCTGGGCGCTCCGGGACTCTGGCGTCACCGGGGAAGTTACGGACATCGGGCGCCGAACCACATGGCCAGAGCGGGCCATCTTCACGCTGCCCGGTGACTAGTCATTCGAGATTAGTCACTGAGAGTCATGGATCAGGGGCCGATGGCCACGCTCGGCGACGACGTCACGATCTGGCAACCGTCTGTAACGCGCCCTCACCGCCGTCGCCCCCCGCCTACGATGAGGGCCATGACGTCGTCGCCACCCCAGGGCGCCCCTCCCCCCTCCGGCGCGGGCGGCCCCGGCGTCGCCTCGCAGGCGAAGCGAGCCCTCGCCCTGCTGGGCGCCATGGTCGTCACCGCGATGCTCGCCGGGCTGCTCGTCGCGGGGCTGGCGCTGCCTGGCGCGCTGGCCGCGGGCCGTGCGGCCGAGGGCACCGTCGGCATCTTCAACGAGCTGCCCGCCGACCTCGCCGAGCAGCCGCTGAGCCAGCAGTCGCGGATCCTGTTCTCCGACGGCTCGCTCATGGCGACCTTCTACTACCAGAACCGCATCGTCGTGCCGCTGGACCAGATGGCGGAGCCGATGCAGCAGGCCATCGTCGACATCGAGGACTCACGGTTCTACCAGCACGGCGGCGTCGACCCCGAGGGCATGGGCCGCGCGGCGATCGTCAACCTCGCCCGCGGCGGCAGCGCCCAGGGCGCGTCCACCCTGACACAGCAGTGGATCAAGAACACGCTCATCGAGAAGGCCGTCTCGACGCTGCCGGCGTCCGCGACGGTGGCCGAGCGCCAGGAGGCGGCACTGGTCGCCACCGACAGCACCGGCCTCTCCGGCTACGCCCGCAAGCTGCGCGAGGTCAAGCTCGCGATCGCTGCGGAGCAGAAGTACACCAAGCCGGAGATCCTCGAGCGCTACCTCAACATCGCCGACTTCGGGGACGGCGCGTACGGCGTCCAGACGGCGTCGCGCCACTACTTCGACAAGACCGCCGCCGAGATCTCCCTCGTCGACTCGGCCCTGCTCGCCGGGATCGTCCAGCGTCCGGGTGCCTTCAACCCGCGGCTCCACCCCGAGGCGGCCCAGGAGCGACGCGACGTGGTCCTCGACCGCATGCTCCAGCTCGCCACCATCGACCAGGCCACGCACGACGAGGCGGTCGCGACCCCCATCGCGGACCAGCTGAACATCCAGCCCTCCCCCAACGGCTGCGAGATGGCGCAGGGCTCCGGCTACTTCTGCGACTTCGCGGTGCGCAACCTGCTCGCCGACCCGGTGTTCGGCGAGACCTTCGAGGACCGGCGCCTGAAGCTCTACCGCGGCGGCCTCTCGATCACCACCACGCTGGACCCGGCCAAGCAGCGCGCCGCCGAGGACGCCCTGGCGGACCGGGTCCAGGGCAACGGCGGGGTCTCCGGCTCCATCGTCACCGTGGAGCCCGGCACGGGCCGTGTCGTGGAGATGGCGCAGAACAGCATCTACTCCACCTCCCCCGACGCCCCGCCCGGGGCCACGGCGCTCAACTTCAACGTCGACCGTCAGTCCGGCGGCGGCAACGGGTTCCAGCCCGGCTCCAACTTCAAGCCCGTCGTGCTGGCCGCGTGGCTGGAGAGCGGCCGGACCCTGAGCCAGACGGTGAACTCGCAGTACAAGAAGTTCGCCAACAGCAGCTGGGTGTACGGCTCCTGCCCTGACGCGAAGAACGGCTACACGAGCGAGCCGTGGGGGCCGCGCAACGCCGAGGGCGGCAGCGGGGCGGCGTCGATGACGGTGCTCCAGGCGACGTACAACTCCGTCAACACGGCGTACGCGTCCATGGAGAACCGTCTGGAGCTCTGCGACGTCCAGGAGATGGCGACGCGGCTCGGCCTGGTGAACGCCGCGGACCAGTCACCGGTGCAGCCGCAGCCGTCCATGGTGCTCGGCGTGGAGGAGGTGGCGCCCCTGGCGGTGGCGAACATGTTCGCCACCTTCGCCAACAAGGGCACCTACTGCCGCCCCCTCGTCCTCGACGCCGTGAGCGACGCCTCCGGCGAGGACGTGCCCATCACCCAGAGCAGCTGCCGGCAGGTCATCGAGCCCGAGGTCGCCGAGGGCGTGAACTACGCCCTCGAGAACGTGCTGACCCGCGGGACCGCGTCGTCCACCATCGGACCGCTGCCCGGCCATGACACTGCCGGCAAGACCGGGACGACGGACGACTCCGTCGCCGCGTGGTTCACCGGGTACACCCCGACCCTCTCGGCGTCGGTGTGGCTCGGGTACGCCGACGGCAGCAAGTCCCTCAACGGCGCACGGATCGGGGATCGCAGGTACGGCCGGATGTACGGCGGCACCCTCGCGGCGCCGGTGTGGGAGCGGTACATGCTCCGGGCCGCGGCGGGCACGGACGCCCCCGGCTTCGACCGGCCGCCGCAGCGCGTCATCGGCACCCCCCCGGCGCCGCCGCCCCCGCCGCGGCCCACGACCACGCCGCGCCGCTCGAGCCCCGCCCCGGCCCCCGCGCCGGCGCCGCGGACCAGCGCCCCTGCCCCCGCCCCCGCACCGCCGCCAGCGACGAGCGAGCCCGCACCGGCCCCCGCCGGTGACGGCGGCGGCACCGGTGGCGGCGGCACCGGCGGTGGCGAGGCCCCACCGGTCGAGCCACCGCCCGCAGCCGGCGACGGCGCCCAGCCCCCCGCCGACCAGGGGTGAGCGCCGCGACAGGCAGCCAGGGTCTGCGGCGGGTGCGCACCGCGGTGACCGACGCCGCCGCCACCGTCGCCGGCCGCGGCGTGGCAGCGGCCACCCGGCTGCGCCGCGGGCAGGGCCAGGCCCTCCCCGGCCTCGTCGTCGACCGCCTCAGCCCCGGCTACGCCCAGCGTGCGCTCGCGCGGCTGCCCGACGGCGTGGTGATGATCACCGGCACGAACGGCAAGACGACGACGACGTCCTTCGTCGTCGAGCTGTTGCGCGCCGCGGGCAAGGACGTGCTCACCAACGCCACCGGGAGCAACCTCGCGCGGGGGCTGACGTCCACCGTGGTCGGGCAGGCGGGGTGGCGCGGGCGCCTGACGCACGACGTCGCGGTCCTCGAGGTCGACGAGGCGGTCGCCCCCACCTTCGCCGCCGAGCTCCCCCCGCGGTGGGTGGTGATGCTCAACGTCGGCCGCGACCAGCTGGACCGCTTCGGCGAGGTCGGCCACGTCGTCGAGCTCATCACCGCGGCCGCCCGCCACGCCACGCACGGGGTGGTCGTCAGTGCTGACGACGCACGGCTGGTCACCGCGGGCCGCTCGCTCGAGGCCGGCGGCGCGTCCCTGCACTGGTTCGGCGCGGGTGACGCCCTGCGCGAGCGGTTCCCGACCGACGACGAGCTCGTCGCCGTCGTCCGCGAGGGCGACGCCGCTGACCGCGAAAACGCGGCCAGGGACGTGCCGGACGGGCGGGGCGTCGTCGTGCGGCCCACCACCGACGTCGACCTCGTGGCCAGCGACGGCCGCGACGCCACCTTCGAGGTCGACGGCGCGCAGCGTCTCGAGGCCCGGCTGGTGGTGGACGGGCACTACAACCACCTCAACGCCGCCGCCGCGCTCGCCCTGGCGCGGCAGATCGCCCCGGAGGCCGGCGACCGGGCCCTCGTGGACGCCATGGCCCGCGTCGGCTTCGCGCCGGGGCGCGGTGAGGCCTTCACCCTCGACGACGGCTCGACGCTGCGCCTGGTGCTCGTGAAGAACCCCGTGGGGCTGCACCAGGCCCTCTCGGCCTACCTCGAGCCCGGCGCCTCGACGATGTTCGTCATCAACGACGACTGGGCCGACGGGCGCGACGTCTCGTGGCTGTGGGACGTCGACGTCGAGCTGCACGGCGCACCGGTGATCGCCGCAGGGACGCGCGCCGCGGACATCGCCCTGCGGCTGCGCTACGGCGGCGCGAAGGTCTCCGCCGTGGAGCCGGACCTGACCGCTGCGCTCGACCTCGTGCTCGCCCGCTCGGGGACGCGCACCGTGTTCGCCACGTACACCGCGATGCGCGCGCTGCGGCCCCTCATCCAGGCACGCCTGAAGAACGGGGAGCGGTCGTGAAGGACCTCCACGTCGTCCAGCTCTACCTCAACGAGCTCAACACCTACGGCGACCGCGGCAACCTCGTGGCGCTGACCGCGCGCATCCGCGAGCACGGCTACTCCCCCGTCGTCCACCACCACCACCCTGGCGCGGAGCTGCCCGAGCGCATCGACCTGGTGATCGGCGGGGGCGGCGAGGACTCCGGCCAGCAGGACGTCGCGCAGGATCTCCAGCGCCACGCCGAGCGGCTGCACGCCAGCGTCGCCGAGCAGGTGCCCATGCTCCTGGTGTGCGGCAGCTACCAGCTCTTCGGCCGGGGCTACACCGACGCGACCGGCGCCCACGTGCCGGGGATCGGCGTCTTCGGCGCGCAGACCGTCGCCGCCCCGGCCCGCCCGACGGGGCCGCCGGACCGGCTGGTCGGCAACGTGGCGCTCGAGAGCCCGTGGGGCACGCTCTACGGGTTCGAGAACCACGGGGGGCTGACCACCCTCGACGACGGGCAGGCACCGCTGGGGCGCGTCACCCGCGGCCGCGGCAACAACGGGCGCGACCGCACCGAGGGAGCACGGACGGCCAACGCCGTCGGCACGTACCTGCACGGCCCGCTGCTGCCGGCGAACCCGGCACTGACCGACGCCCTCGTCGCCATGGCCGTGCGGCTCGCGCACGGCGAGGAGCTGGCGCCGCTGCCACCGGACGACCTCGTCGAGATGGTCCGCGCGGGCGCCGCCCAGCGACGCTACTGACCCTTCGACCGGCCCCCACCGCACTTCGTGGGCCAAGTGCGGTCCTACGCCACCACACCACCGCACTTTGTGGACGAAGTGCTGTTCCACGCCACCACACCACCGCACTTCGTGGGCCAAGTGCGGTGGGGGCGCCCTCAGCCGGCCAGCTGGCGCTTGACCTCCGCGGCGAGCCGGCCGCCGTCGACCTGCTGCCCGATCGCCGGGCGCAGCGCCGCCATCACCGTGCCCATCGCCCGGGGGCCGCTCTGCCCGCGCTCGGCAGCGGCCTCCACCTCCGCGGCCACCGCGTCGCGCAGGGCCTCGTCGTCCATCTGGGCGGGGAGGTATGCCTCGACGACGTCGGCCTCGGCCTCCTCGCGCGCGGCCCGCTCGTCGCCGTCGGGGCGGCCGGTGCCGCGGTAGACCTGCGCGGAGTCACGACGCTTCTTGGCCTCCGAGCGCAGCACGGCGAGCACCTCGTCGTCGCTGAGCTCGCGCGCGCTGGTCCCGGAGACCTCGGCGGTGGAGATCGCGGTGAGGACCATCCGCAGCGTGGCGCGGCGCAGCTCGTCCCTGCTGCGCATCGCCGCCGAGAGGTCATCGCGCAGGCGGGTCTTCAGCGTGGTGTCGGCCATGGCGGCATCCTCCCACCGCGGCGCCCGCCCTTCCTTGACAGGATGACCCGGTGACCTCCGCCGCGCCCGCCCGTGCCCGTTCCTCGCACGACGACGCGAGGCCCCCGGCGTCGGGCGGGCGGACGGCGCGCCGGGCGGCGGCGTGGCTCGGCGCTCTCGGGGCCGCCGGGCTCGGGTGGTCGCTCCTCGAGGCCCGCTCCTTCCGGCTGCGCCGCGTGGAGGTCCCGGTCCTCGCGCCCGGCAGCGCGCCGCTGCGCGTGCTCCACGTCTCGGACCTGCACATGCTCCCCGAGGACGTCCGCAAGCAGGCCTGGGTGCGCGCGCTCGACTCCCTCGAGCCCGACCTCGTGGTCACCACCGGCGACAACCTCGCGAGCCCCGGCGCCGTGCCGGGCACGCTGGTGGCGCTCGGCCCGCTGCTGGAACGGCCCGGGGCCTTCGTGCTGGGCTCCAACGACTACTACGCCCCCCGTCCGGCCAACCCCCTGCGCTACCTCGTGGGACCCTCGAGAGCCGACGAGGACCCCTCCGACCTGCCGTGGCGCGACCTCGTGGCGGCGATGACCACCGCGGGGTGGGCCGACCTCACCAACGCGCGGGCCACCCTGGACGTCGGTGGCCGGCGCGTGGACCTCGTGGGCGTCGACGACCCGCACCTGCGTCGGGACCGCTACCACCGGCTGGCCAAGCCGCGGGACGCCGGCGCCGACCTCTCCCTCGGGGTGGCGCACGCGCCGTACAAGCGCGTCCTCGACGCGATGACCCGTGACGACCTGGACCTGCTGCTCGCCGGGCACACCCACGGCGGTCAGCTGCGCGTGCCCGGCGTCGGCGCGCTGGTGACCAACTCCGACCTGCCGCGCCGCTACGCCCGCGGGCTCTTCCGATGGACCAACGGCAAGCGCACCAGCTGGGTGAACGTCTCCGCGGGGCTCGGCACGTCGCCGTTCGCCCCCGTGCGCTTCGCGTGCCCGCCGGAGGCCACGCTGCTCACCCTCGTCGCCCGGGGCTGAACCTCGCCGGGCGCCGTCACCAGGCGACGCCCCGGCCGTCAGCGCACGCCCTGACCGCCGACGGGACCGCCGCTCAGCAGCGGAAGTCCCCCACCAGCGCCCCGAGCCGCCCGGCCATGCGCTCGAGCTGCTCCGCGGCGCGAGCGGCCTCGGAGGCGGCCTGCGACGTCTGCCCCGCGAGGGCGTCCACCTCGGCGAGGCCCTCGGTCATCGACGCCGTCCCGCGCGCCGCCTGCGTGATCGTCGCGGCCATCTCCGCGACGGTCGCCGCCTGCTCCTCCACCGCCGCGGCGATGGTGGCCTGGCTCTCGTCGACGCCGTGGATGCCCGCGGTGATGTCGCCGATGGCCAGCCCGGCCGCCTCCGCGTCGGCCTGGAGCCCGGCGATGCGCGCGGTGATGTCCTCGGTGGCGCGCGCCGTCTCCTGCGCGAGGTTCTTCACCTCGTCGGCGACCACCGCGAAGCCCCGGCCCGCCTCACCGGCCCGGGCGGCCTCGATGGTGGCGTTGAGCGCGAGGAGGTTCGTCTGCCCGGCGATGGCGGTGATGACCTTGATGACGTCACCGATGTGGGCGCTCGACGTGCCGAGGTCGACCACCGCCCGGCTCGCCCGCTCGGCGAGCTCGACGCTCTGGCCGGCACGGCGGGCGGCCGAGGACGCGCTGCCGGCGATCTCCTGGGCGGAGGACCCCATCTCCTCCGTGGCGGCGGCGACCGTCTGGACGCCGGTGTCCACCTGGCGGCTCGCCGCGGCCAGCCCGTCGGTGCGGACGGTCGTGGCGCTCGCGCTGGCGTCCATCCGCGAGGCCACGCCTTGCAGCGCGGCCGCGGACGTGGCCAGCTCCCCCGCGGTGACGGTGATCTGGCGCACCGTGCCCGCGACCTTCTCGGTGAACCGGTTGAAGGCGCGGCCCAGCGTGCCGATCTCGTCGTCGGCCGACTCGTCGACGCGCTGGGTGAGGTCGCCGTCGCCTTCGCTGATCTCCACGAGGCGGTCCCGCAGGGCGTCGAGGGGGCGCACCAGGCGGCGGGCGGCCAGCAGCGCGAGCGCCGCGGCCACGAGCAGGGAGACCAGGGCGGTGACGAGGATGGTGGTCCGCAGCTGCCACGCGTCGGCCATCACCGCGCTGCGCGGCACGTCGACGAGGAGGGTCCACGTGCTGGCGCCGCCGAGGCTGACCGGGGTGGCGACGCGCAGGACGTCCTCACCCCCTGCCTCGGTCTCGACGGAGGCCGGTCCGTCGGCGGCGCGGGCGGTGATCTCCTGCAGCGGCTCCGCGGCCGGCTGGAGGACCTGCTCCGCGTCGGGGC
>JARIBR010000330.1 GCA_029258695.1 Quadrisphaera sp. | reverse complement strand
CGAGGTTGCCGGCCACCGCGCCCGCCGGGTACGAGCGCTGCGGCGCGGGCTCGCTGGCCACGCCCGGGATGCCGAGCGCCGCGACCGCGCGCCACTGCGCGGGAGTCACCCCCTTGGCGACGACCGCCCAGCGCGCGTCCCCGGTCAGCGGCTCCACGAGGCTGGCGGCCTCGAGACCGAGCAGGGGTGCGATCTGCGCGGCCGCGTCCTGGGCGTCGCGGGGGACCTTCTCGCCGTCGACCCTCTGGGTCCAGCGCGCCACGAGCGTCTGGTCGACGACGACGTCGCGGCGCTCGACCGAGGCGGCCAGCACGCTGCCGTCGCGCGCGGTGATCTCCCCGCGCGTCGCGGGCAGGGTGGTCGTGAGGGTGCGCGTGGACACCGCCTGCGCGGCGACCTCCGAGGCGTCGGCGCCCTGCAGGACGACCAGGCGCGCGACGAAGACGGCCACGACGACGGCGAGGACGAGCACGAGGACCTTGGCCCGGGTGTCGGGGTCACCGCCGCCCGTCCCCCGGCGCGGCGGCGTCGGGCGGGCTCGCTGGGAGCCGGCCCCTCCGCGGTCGTTCGCGGTCGGGCGCGGGGCGGGGCGTGCGCCGGCTCGCGGAGCGGCGCTGCGGGCAGGAGCGGTCGTGGGGCTCACGGGGCATCACCTGGGGTGGTCGGCGCGCCGGCGTCGCCCTCGGGGACGGCGTCGGACCGGTCCTCGGGATCGGTGCCGGTCGCGGCGTCGGACGTCTCGTCGGGGTCCGTCGTCTGCTCGGGGACCTCGCCGGGCACCTGCTCGGGCTCAGCGTCCTGCTCGGTCGGGGGTCGCCGCGCCGGGCTCGCGTCGCCCAGCAGCTCCCCGTCACGCATCGAGACGAAGGCGCGGTTCGCGGGCACCATGCCCAGGTCGGCGGCCGCCTCCTCCAGGGCGCTGGGTGCCTGCCGTGCCTCGAGCTGCTCGGCCAGCGCCTGCTGCTCCTCGGTGAGGACGGCCAGGCGCGAGGCCAGGTCCTGCTGCGCGTAGGACGCCCGCGCCGCGGCGATGTTGAGGGCCAGCAACGCAGCCATCGTCAGCGCGATGACCAGCGAGCACACCAGGGCGAAGGACACGCGCCCGCGCAGCGGCGGGGGCGCGCTGGAGGCCAGGCGTCTCGAGGGCCTCCTCACGAGGCGGTCCTCGCCCGCTGGGCGGCGCGCAGGCGCACCGGGGCGGCACGTGGGTTGTCCGCCACCTCGGCGGGCGTGGCCACCTCGGCGCCGCGGGTCAGCAGGGTGAGCTCGGGCTCGTGCCCGGGCAGCTCGACGGGCAGCCCCTCCGGCGTCGTGGAGGCGGCGCCAGCGGCCAGCGCGGTCTTCACCAGCCGGTCCTCGAGGGACTGGTAGGACATCACGACGATCCGCCCGCCCACCGCGAGCGAGCCCAGCGCCGCGGGCAGGGCGGCCTCGAGGGCGTCGAGCTCGCCGTTGACGGCGATGCGCAGCGCCTGGAAGGTGCGCTTGGCGGGGTTGCCGCCGGTGCGCCGGGTGGCGGCGGGCACCGCGGAGCGCACCAGCTCGACGAGGCGGGCGCTGGTCGTGAACGGCTCACGGGCGCGCCCGGCCACGACGGCGTCGGCGATGCGGGGGGCGAAGCGCTCCTCGCCGTAGGTGCGCAGGACCCGCACCAGCTCGGCGCGCGGGGCCGTGTTGAGCAGGTCGGCGGCCCGCTGCCCGGTGGTCGCGTCCATGCGCATGTCGAGGTCGGCGTCCCGGCTGTAGGAGAAGCCGCGGGAGACCTCGTCGAGCTGGAGGGAGGAGACGCCGAGGTCCATGAGCACCGCGGCCACGCGGGGTCGGCCGGGCGCGGAGGTCTCGCGCACCTGCGGCACCTCGGCGAGGACGTCGGCGATCTCGTCGTAGACCGCGTGGACGAGGGTGGTCCGCCCCGCGTGGGGCTCGAGGCGCCCGGCGGCGGCGGCGAGGGCCTCGGGGTCGCGGTCGATCCCCACGAGGTGGGCCTGAGGGCACGCCCGGAGGAGGGCGTCGGCATGACCGCCCAGCCCCAGCGTGGCGTCCACGACGACCGCCCCCCGGTCCTGCAGGACCGGGGCCAGCAGCTCCACGCAGCGCTCGAGCTTGACGGGGTGGTGGCGGGGCGGGCTCGCGGTGGTCATCACGCCTCCCCTCCTCGCTGTGCCTTCATGACCTCGCTGATGGTACGTGTGTGACGCACGGTGCGGGAGGGTCTGGCGTGGTCGTCGTCGGCGTGTCACCGTCTCGCCGGGTGCGGACCGGGGCGCGCCGTCGCACCAGGTCCCCACCCGCTCCCGGTGCGGTGACCGCGGCCTGGCGCCGGGGAAGTGCGTCAGGACGGTGGAGCGGGGGGAGGCCTGGGGGTACGGAGCGCCACGGGCCCGCCGGGGCCCGCGCGCCGACGCCGCGTGGTGGGCGTCGACGCTCACGCGAGCGAGGGCAGCACCTCCTCCGTGGCGGTGGCGAACCGCTCCTCGGCGTCGGCGAGGTACGTCTCCCACGCCGGGGTCGCCCACACCTCGATGCGCTCACCGGCGCCGATGACCGTGCACTCGCGGCTGAGGCCGGCGTAGCGGCGCAGCGCCGGCGGCACGGTGATGCGCCCCTGGCGGTCGGGGACCTCGTCGGAGGCCCCCGAGAGCAGCACCCGTGAGACGTCCCGCGCCCGGCGCGAGCTCAGGGGAGCTGCCCGCAACTGCTCGTGGACGCGGGCGAAGACCGCCACCGGGTACCCGTACAGGCACCGTTCCTGGCCTCGGGTCAGCACGAGGCCGTCGACCAGCGCCTCGCGGAAGCGGGACGGCAGCACCAGCCTCCCCTTCTCGTCGAGGCTCGGGGTGTGGGTCCCCAGGAACAGCGGTCCGCTCGAGGCGGGCGCTGCGTCGGCGGGTACCGGCACGTGGCCACCCCCTCACCCCCGGGCTGGCGCCCAGCCCCTCACGACCGACTCGGACCCCGGCGACCCCTGCTGCCCCCGTTCCCTCCACATTACTCCACCACGCCCCACCATCGACGTGGTCGGCGCCCCGGCGCGCACGCGACGGTCGGGCGGCCGGCCCGCGAGACCGCTCGTGACCCGGCGACGTGACGTACCGTTCCTCGCGTGACGGTCACCGAGGCTGACCACCCGGCTCCCGCGGCGCTCCACGACCTCGCCGCCTCCCTGCGCGCGGCGGTCTCCACGGTGGTGGAGGGCAAGGACGACGCCGTCACCGCCGCGGTGACGATCGCCCTGGCCGGCGGTCACCTGCTCGTCGAGGACGTGCCCGGCGTCGGCAAGACGCTCCTCGCCAAGGCCTTCGCGGTGGCCAGCGGGTGCAGCGTCTCGCGCATCCAGTTCACCCCGGACCTCTTCCCCGGAGACGTGACGGGCGGTGACGTCTACGACACCGCCACCCGGGAGTTCTCCTTCTCCCCCGGACCGGTGTTCGCCAACGTGGTCATCGCCGACGAGATCAACCGCGCCTCGCCCAAGACCCAGTCAGCCCTGCTGGAGTGCATGGCCGAGGCGCAGGTCACGTCGGGCGGTCGCACGTACCAGCTGGCCGAGCCCTTCCTCGTCGTGGCCACGCAGAACCCCCTCGAGATGGAGGGCACCTACCCCCTGCCCGAGGCGCAGCGAGACCGCTTCATGGCGCGCATCGCCCTGGGGTACCCCGCCGCCGGCGCCGAGGCCTCGCTGCTGGAGCACCACGGCGGCCACGACCCGCTCACCGACCTGCGACCGGTCAGCGTCGCGGCGCAGCTGGCGCGCGCCACCGCCGCGACGCGCCAGGTGCCCGCCTCCGCCGCGGTCCGTGAGTACGTCGTCGACCTGCTCGCCGCCACCCGGTCCCACCCGGCGCTCGCCCTCGGTGCCTCCCCCCGTGCGGGGCTGCACCTGCTGCGGGCCGCCCGCGCCCGCGCGGTGGTGGTCGGTGACGACGTGGTGCTGCCCGACCACGTCCAAGCGCTCGCGAGCCCCGTGCTCGCCCACCGCCTGCTGCTCAGCCCCTCGGCCCGCTCGGCCGGCACCGACGTCGCCTCGGTGCTGGAGGACGTGCTCGCCCGGGTGCCGGTGCACCGCTCGGCCCGGTGAGCGCGGCGAGCCCGGGCGTCGGCCCGCTCACCGTGCGCGGGGTCGTCGTGCTGGGGTCCGGCGTCGCGCTCGTCGCGGTGGGCCTGTCCCTCGGCCTTCCTCCCCTCGTGCGGGCCGGCCTGCTGGCGCTGACCCTGCCGCTGCTCGCTGCCGCCGTGCTCGGCCTGGCACGGCCACGGGCGCGCGTGGAGCGCACCCTCGAGCCGCCGGTCGTCCCGGTGGGCGACGCGAGCCGGGTCCGGCTGCGCGTCCACGTGGCGGCCAGCCTGCCGCTGCGCACGCTCCGCGCCGAGGACTCCCGCTCGCCGGGCCTGACCGGGCGCTCGCGCTTCGTCCTGGCCACGAGCACCGCGCGCAGCGCAGGGCACGACCGGGACCGGGACCGGGACCGGGACCGGGACGCGAGCATCACCGTGACCTACCGCGTCCAGGCGCTGCGCCGCGGGGAGCACACCGTGGGGCCGCTGACGATCACCGCTGCGGACCGTCTCGACCTGGTGCGCGGCGTCCGCGTGCCGGTGCGCGCACCGGGGAGCGCCGACGGCTCGCGTGCGCCCGAGAACGCCGTGCTCCTCGCGCTCCCGCGCACCGTCGCCCTGCCCCCCCGCCGGCGCGCCACCGGTGCGACCGGCTCCCGCGGGTCGACGGCGACGTCGACGCGCACCGGTGAGGAGCGCGCCGCCGCGGTGCGCGAGTACGTCACCGGAGACGACGTCCGGCGCATCCACTGGCGGGCGAGCGCGCGCGCGGACCGGCTCATGGTCGCCCAGGAGGAGGAGCCCCTGGCCTCGCGCGCCGTGCTCGTCCTCGACACGGGCGGCCGATGGTCGCCGGCGTCCTTCGAGCGCGCGGTCACCGTCGCCGCCTCCGTCCTCGTGGCCCTCGGCGACGACGGCCGCGAGGTCGAGCTGCACGCCGGCGACCAGGTCCAGCGCGGCCGGGCCGCCGAGCTGCTGCGGACCCTCGCGACCGTCGAGCCCGACGACACCGGTGCCCGGGCCGGGCGTGCGTCGGCGTCGCGCAGCGCCCGCGGGGACCGCCCCCGGGCTCCGGCGACCCCGGCACGCGTGGTGCGGGTGGTCAGCGGCGAGGCCGACCGTGGCGGGGCGCCACCGCCCCCCGGAACCGCTCTCGCGCCGGCCGTCATCGTCGTGGACGGGCGCGGCGACCCGCCGCCGGCGGCCGCCGCGCACCTGCGCGCGGGCTGGCAGGTGGCCCTGGTGCCCCCGGCCACCGACCTCGACCACGCGCTGCCCCGGGCCTGGTCCTCGCTGGACGACGGCCCGAGCGTGGTCACCAGCGTCCGGGCCCCGGCACGGAGCACCGCGTGAGCGCGAGCCCGCTGAGCGGTGGGACCCTCCGCACGGCGGCGGTGCGCGCGGTCCTCGCGGCAGCGCTGCTCGCGAGCGCCGGCTCGCTGCTGCCCGTGGTCGCCGGCACGGCCTGGTTCGTCGAGGTCGCCGCCGTCCTGGCCGTGCTGACGGTCGCGGCGGTGGTGCTCGACCGGCTCACCGCCCCTCCGGCGGTCCTCGCGCTGGGGCAGGTGCTCTGCGCCGCGCTCGTCCTCACGGTCGTGCACGTCCCCGCCGGCGCGGTCCTCGGGATCGTCCCGGGACCCGCGGCGCTCTCCCAGGCCGCCGGCCTGCTCGCTGACGGCCTGCGGGTGGTGAACCAGCAGTCCGCGCCCATCGAGGCCACCGCGGGCGTCCGCCTGGCGTTGTCCGCGGCCGGCGCCCTCGTCCTCGTGGTGCTCGACGCCGTGGTCCTCGGGGCGCGGCGACCGGCGCTGGCCGGGGTGCCGCTGCTCCTCGTGCACGCCGTCGGCGCGGTCTTCGCGCCGACGGGTCTGGGCGTCGTGGCCTTCCTCACCGCCGCGGCCGGCTACCTCGCGGTGCTCGCCCTCGCGCGCGGCGAGGGGCAGCGGTGGGGTCCCGAGCTCGCCCCGCGGTCCTCACCGCCGCGCTGGCGTCCCGGGCCCGCGCCGCTGGCCGTGGCCCTCGCGGTGGTGGTGGCGCTCGCGGTGCCCTCGCTGGTCGCGCTGCCCTCGACGGGGGTGACCTTCGGCGGGGGCGCCGCCGGGCAGGGGTCGACGGCGGTGAACCCCCTGCTGGACCTGCGCGAGAGCCTCACCGACCGCTCGGACACCACCGTGATCAGCTACGAGGTCGACCAGGACGACCCGCAGCCGCTGCGACTGGTCACCGTCGACTCCTTCGACGGCGACCTGTGGCGCCCCCCCGACGACGTGGCCGCGCGACCGCTGCCCGAAGACCGTCGGCTCGCCCCTCCCGACGGCCTGGCGCCGGATGCCGCCACGACCGCGCACCGGCTCGACGTCACCCTGGAGACGCTGCGCCAGCCGTACCTCCCCCTGCCCTACCCGGTGAGCGGGCTCGACCTCGCCGGCGACTGGCAGATCGACCCCACGACCGGCACGGTGAGCGGTGAGGGCCGCACCCGGACGCAGCCCGGCCAGACGTACGGGGTGGACTACCTGCAGGTCGAGCCCGACCCCTCGGCGCTCGCGGTCGCACCGCCGCCGACCGGCCCCGTGCTCGAGCGCTACGCGCGCCTGCCCGACGACCTGCCGCCGCAGATCGCCGCGAGCGCCGCGCAGGTGACCGCGGGCGCGACCTCGGACTTCGAGCGGGCTGCGGCCCTGCAGTCGTGGTTCCGCTCCGACGGCGGCTTCCAGTACACCGTCGACGCCCCGACGCCCGAGAGCCCGAGCGCTCTCGCGGACTTCCTCACCGACCAGCGCGGGTACTGCGTGCACTTCGCCTCGGCGATGGCGGTCATGTCGCGCACCCTCGGGATCCCGGCGCGGGTGGCCGTCGGCTTCCTGCCCGGCCGCTCCACCCCCGACGGCTGGCAGGTGCAGGCCTCCGACGCCCACGCCTGGCCCGAGCGGTGGTTCGAGGGGGTGGGCTGGACGCGCTTCGAGCCCACCCCCTCGGTGCAGAGCGGTGCGGCGCCGGCGTGGACGGTGCCCGCCGCGGCCCCCGACGACGAGGAGGGTGGCGCCGACGAGGCGCTCGAGACGCCCACGCCGTCCGCGACGCCCAGCGAGGCCGCGCCCGCTGCCGGCGAGGACGTCGAGGACGCCGGCAGCACCGACGTCGGGGGCTCGAGCCCCTCGCGTGCCGCGGCGATCGTCGTCCCCGTGCTCGCCCTCCTCGGGGTGCTCGCGCTGGTGCTCCTCTCGCCCGCTCTGGCGCGAGCGTGGCGGAGCTCCGCGCGGTGGGCGCGCGCCCGCCGTGAGGACGACGGTGCGCTGGCGGAGGCCGCGTGGGCGGACCTGGTGGAGCGCGCACAGGACCTGGGGGTACCCCTCGTCGCCTCGGACACGCCGCGCCGGGTGGCCGAACGGGTCGTCGCGGCGGTGCCGGGAGGGGCCGGAGCCCGGACGGAGCACGTCTCCGACGACGGGTCGGCGGGGGCGAGCGAGGGATCGGGCTCCCGGCCGGACGTCGCGGAGAGCATGGCGCGCCTGGTGGCCGCGGTGGAGGCCGTGCGCTACGGCGCCCGTCCACCGGGGAGGTCGGACCGTTCGCCGGGGACGGGCGCCTCGTCCGTCAGCCGCGGCGCAGAGGGCTCCGTGGCGGTGCTCGACGCACCCGCGGAGGCGACCGGTCAGGATCTCCGCCGCGAGGCGCTGGACGTGGTGGGAGCGCTGCGGGCGTCGGTGGGCGTCGGCGCCCGGGTGAGGGCGGGAGCGTGGCCGCGGTCAGGGCGCACGGCCCTGGCCAGGGTGGTCCAGCCGGGACGCAGGAAGACCTGACGTCACCGGCGCAGGTGCGCCGGTGACGTCAGCGACCGTCGTCGGTGCCCTGGGGCTCGGCGGCGCGGCGGATCAGC
>JARIBR010000248.1 GCA_029258695.1 Quadrisphaera sp. | reverse complement strand
ATCGACCTGCGCAACATGAACGGCGCCGACCTGTCCGAGCCCATCACCGGTCCGGTGACCGTGCTCACGGACGACCCGGCGACCACCGACGTCGACGAGTCCCTCGGCTGCGAGGCCTCGGACTACGACGGCACGGAGGGCACCCACGTGGTGGTCAACCGCGGCGTGTGCGCCCTGACGGTCCGCGGCACCCTCGGCCAGGAGGCGGGCGCAGCCAGCGTCACGATCATCTCCAACGCCCCGGGCGAGCCGCCGTTCGTCGGGACCATCCCCGGCGTCACCATCCCGCTGCTCGGCGCGCCCAACAGCCTGAAGGCCCAGGCCGCGCAGCTCGACGGCGCGACGGCGACGATCACCGACGGCGGCGTGGAGGCCAACGAGGACTACACCGCCTCGGCCAGCTTCACCTCCGCCGGCCCGGCACTGGCCGGTGACCTCGCCAAGCCGGACGTCTCGGCGCCCGGCGTCTCGATCGTCTCCGCGGGGGTGGGCACCGGCACCGGCACGCAGACCCTCTCGGGCACGTCCATGGCCGCCCCGCACGTCGCCGGCGTGGCCGCGCTGGTCCGCCAGGGCAACCCGGACGCCTCGGCGACCGCGCTCACCCAGGCGATCATCAACACCGCTGACCCGTCGAAGGTCGACGGCTACCTCTCGCTGCGCAACGGCGCCGGCCTCGTCGACGCTGCCGCCGCGATCACGGCGCCGGTGACGGCCAGCAGCGACGGGGGCGCGTCGCGGGTGGGCTTCGGCTACCAGGAGGCCACCAAGGCACGCACCGTCCGCAAGACGGTGACGCTGACCAACACCGGTGACGCCGACGCCTTCTACGCCGCCAGCGCCGAGGCCTCCACCGCGGGGCTGGACGCGACGGTCAGCGTCTCGCCGTCGCAGGTGCTCGTGCCCGCCGGGCGCAGCGCCCGCGTGTCGGTCACCCTGAAGATCACCCCGGACGCCGGGGTGCCGACGGAGGAGCTGCAGACGGCCTCGGGCACCATCACCTTCACGCCCACGTCGGACAAGGCCGCCGAGCAGGGTCTGACGACCCTGCGGGTGCCGTACCTGGCCGTCCCGCGGGCCGTCTCGGAGCTGACGACGACGGACGAGGGCGTCAGCGACGACGTGGCGAGCTTCTCCACCCGCAACAGCTCGACGGTCTCGGGGACCGCTGACGTCTACGCGTGGCAGCTCTCCGACGACGCCGACCAGGCCATCGCCGTCGACGCCGGGGGAGCCCCCGACATCCGCGCCGTCGGCCTGCAGTCGCTGGCGGGCGTCCAACCCTTCGACGACGACGCGTCGGCGGTGGGTCTGGGCATCGCGGCGATCAGCTCGACGAGCCGTATCGCCACCGCATCCGTCACCGACCAGGAGGTCAGCATCGACAACGACGAGGACGGCACGCCGGACTTCGTCGTCGTGGGCGTCGACCCGGGCCTGCTGGCTCCCTCGCCGTCGTTCACCGGCGGCTTCGTCTCGGCGACCATCGACGCCGGCACCAACGAGGTGGTCCGGGTCCTCTCGGCCCAGGGCCAGACCAACTCCTCCACCGTCCTGCTGCCGTTCGTCCTCTCGGACGTCGGCATCGGAGAGGGTGACGGGCGCAGCACCGACCTCAGCTACACGGTGGCGACCTTCAGCGCCGTCGGCGGGGGCGCCGGGGACAGCGCCGGTGGCACCGCCAGCTTCGACACCGCCGCCGAGCCGGTCCAGACCGGCCAGCTGTTCGGCGTCAACGCCGGGTCCACCGTGGACTGGACCGCGGGGATCGACCCGGAGCAGGTCGAGGCCACGGGGACCAAGGGCTTCCTCGTCGCCGAGCTGTTCGACGCGGCCGGCGAGCCCCAGGCGGAGCTGCTGCCGATCGGGGACTGACGTCTCGCACCGCAGCACCGCAGCACCGCAGCACCGCGGCACCGCCGCCCGTCGGGGGAGACCCCGGCGGGCGGCGCCGTGCTGCGGGGTCGCCGGCCGGTCCCAGGGAACAGCCGACGCGGACCCTGCATCCTCGGATGGCACGCCGCGCCACGCGCCCTCCACGCGGCGCGTCGCGGTGAGGGTGCAGGGTTAGCGTCGCGGCGTGCCGCTCACCGTCCTCGTCGGCCCCCCGGGGGCGGGGAAGTCCACCGTCGGGCCGCTGGTGGCCGGGATGACCGGTCGACCCTTCGTCGACGCCGACGACGTCGCCACCCCCTGGTACGCCTCGGTCGGCTGGAGCGCGGATCGCCTGCGGGCGCGCAGCCAGGAGGTGGGGTTCGAGCGGGCGCACGGTGAGTGGGAGGTGGCGCTGGCCGCTGCGGTCGTCGGCCTGGTCGACGAGCACCCCGACGCGGTCCTCGCCCTCGGGGCCGGCCACAGCCACGTCACCAGCCCGAGCCTGTTCCCACAGGTGCGCGCGGCCCTGGCCACGGCGGGCAGCGTGGTGCTCCTGCGCCCTAGCGCGGACCCCGCGGTGTCCTTGGAGGTGCTCCGAGAGCGGTGCCGGACCTCGAAGGGTCACGACTGGCGCCTCGACGGGGTGGACTGGCTCGAGCGGTGGCTCGCCGACGGGCTCGACGAGCAGCTCGCGACGCGGGTGGTGCTCACCGACGGCCTGAGCCCGCAGGAGGCCGCCCGGCGCGCGGCCGCGACCGGTCAGGCCCCGTAGCGGTGGCGGCACGCCGCGACGCGGACCTCGTCACCGACGACGCGGCAGGCCAACCGGTGCTCCTCGGTGGTGCGCCTGGACCAGTAGCCCCGGAAGCCGTGCTTCAACGGCTCTGGCTCCCCGATCCCCTCGTCGCCGTTCCGCCTCACGTCCTCGAGGAGCGTGTCGAGGCGGCGCAGCGTCTTGTGGTCCTGGGCCTGCCACCACAGGTAGTCGCTCCAGGCGTCGTCGTCCCAGACGATGCTCACCCGAGCGGCTCGTGCGCCTGACCACGACCTGACTCCAGCCGCTCGACGGACGCCAGCAGCCGACGGGCGTTCTCCGGGCTGCGCAGGAGGTAGGCCGACTCCTTCAGGGACTCGTAGTCGTCGAGGGAGACCATCACCACCGACTCGGTAAGACGTCCAGGCACCGGTGCGTGCTCTTGCGCTGACGCACCGGCAGCCGCGCGCTCACCCGTCGCGCCAGACCTTCCGGGGCCGGCGGACGGCGGGGGCCTGCGTGCGCTCCCACACCCGGCGCCAGCGGGCGGCGGGCGGCGCGCCCTCGGGGACGACGGGGGCGGCGGTCGACGGCGTGGCTCCGCTCGCCGCCCGCCGCGCCGCGGAGTACCAGTCGGTGGAGTCCTCATCGACCAGCGCGGCGACGGCGCGCTCGACCTGCGGGCCCAGGGTGCGGGCGCTCTCGCCGGGGCCGGGCCACAGCGGCGGACCGAAGCGCACGGTGACGGTCGGGCGCCCGGTGGGCCAGCGCCGGCCGCGCGGCATCGCGGCGAAGGAGCCGCGGAGGCCCACCGGTACCACCGGCACGTTCTCGGTCACCGACAGGTGCGCCGCGCCCAGGTGGAAGCGCTGGGTCCAGCCGTCGGGGGAGCGGGTGCCCTCGGGGAACAGCACGACGTTCCACCCGTCGCGCAGCAGGTCCCCGGGCGTGGTCGACACGGTGCTCGCGCGCCGCTCGAGGGGGAAGGTGCCGAAGACCAGCGCCGAGCCGCTCGCGCGCCACCAGGTGTCGAAGAAGTAGTCCGCCGCTGCCGCCACGAGCGTGCGTCGACGCTCCGTGTAGGGCAGCGCGGCGAGCAGCAGCCCCGTGTCCAGGTGGCTCGAGTGGTTGGCGACGAAGACGATCGGCCCGTCACCGAGCTCGCGCAGACGCGTGATGACGTCACGGCCGTGCACCGTCGTGTCGGTCTGGTGGGCCAGCACCGGCCGCAGCGCTCCCGCCTGGATCACGTCGCGCACGGCCGAGAGCGCCGGGGTGCGTGCCCACGCGGTGGTGAAGGGCCCTCGCGGCGCCACCACCGTCGACCCGCTCGCCGAGGCGGGCACCAGCGGACGCCGGCCCCAGCGCCACCCGCGGGCGGCCAGGCGGACGTCGGCGACCCCGCCGGTGACCGCGCGCGCCAGCGACGGTCCGCGCTGCCCACCGCCGCGCCGGTGGGTGGGGCGCAGCCGCAGGACGCTCACCGCACGTCCGCGATGAGGTGGGGCGGGTTGTGCAGGAAGGTGATCGACGGCGAGCGCCCCACGGTGCCCTGCGCCATGGCCAGCGCGTCGTCGAGGGTCGAGGCGGCCCGGAAGCCCATGCGCTCGACGGACTTCTTCTCCGCGCCCACCCAGATGATGTCGCCGCAGTGGTCCAGGGCGTGGCTGATCCAATACCACATGTAGAACGGGTGCACCCCGTGATAGGCGTGCGAGGTGCGGTAGAGGTGCGTGTACCAGGGGTCCGTCGCGTACTGCTCCTCGAACTTCGACTCGATGACGGAGGGCTCCGTGGAGACCGAGAGCACCTCGTCGTAGAAGTCCACGTAGGACGGGTGGTGCAGGGCGTTGAACGCCGCCGGCACCGGGTGGTAGAGGATGACTGCGCCGTTCTTCCGGACCACCGGCTTGCCGCGGTAGGAGTTGAAGTAGTAGCCCAGCCCCATGCACGCCGCGAGGATCGGGTTCATCGTCGAGTTCACGTTGTAGGGGCCGATGAACGGCACCCCGAGCACCAGGACGTCGGACTGGCCGTCCAGCTCCACCATCTGCTGGCGGTGCAGGCGCTCCAGCGTGGCGTCGTGCACGGCCTCGACCTCGCCGGCCGAGATCCCGGTGAGGCCGTAGGGCGCGCGCACCCCCTGGAAGATGCGGCGGCGCATCGCGGTGGGGGCCAGCGCCAGGCCCCGGCGAGCTCCGAGCGCGGCCGCCTGGTCCTTCACCGACCACTCCCACTCCCGCTTCTGCATGAACCCGTAGGCCTTCGGGAAGCACTCGTTGTCGAGCGTGGTCTCGATCTGGAAGATGTTGAGGTGGTCCTTCAGCACCCGCCCCATCCGCCACGCGCTGTGGTGCATGGCCGACCTCTCGT
>JARIBR010000219.1 GCA_029258695.1 Quadrisphaera sp. | reverse complement strand
CGTCGACCTTCTGGACGAAGGAGTAGACGTCGCCGCCCTCGCCGCAGCCGAAGCAGTGGTAGAGCCCGACGGCGGGGCGCACCGTGAAGGAGGGGCTGCGCTCGTCGTGGAAGGGGCACAGCCCCTTGAAGGAGCCGGACCCGGCGGGCTTGAGGGTGACCTGCTGCCCCACCACCTCGTCGATGCGCGTCTTCTCCCGCACGAGGTCGATGTCCTCGCGGCGGATCATCCCTGCCACCCCACGATGCTAGGCGCCGGGCCGCCCCGAGCGCTCCAGGCCCCGATCAGGGCAGGGGCGGGCCGTTCGCCGCTGCCCACCACGCCAGCGCGGAGGAGTCGGTGAGCGAGGCCACCTGGTCCACGACGGCGCGCAGACGCCCGGCGTCGTCGGCCGCCGCGGCGTGGTCGTCGGCGAAGGGCACCTCGAGGCGCTCGGGGTGCGCGCCGAGGCCGGCGACGAGCCCGGCGACCACCTCGCGCTGGCGCTCGTAGACCGGGGTGCTCTCGCGCGGCATCATGACGAACACCGACGCGACGGCCTTGAGCGCGGTGATCTCCACCAGCGTCGTGCGGGGCACCACGAGGTCCGCGGCGTAGCGCACCAGGCGCTCACCCCCGGCCGCCTCACGGGTGGCCGAGGTCGCCGCTGCGGCGAAGCGGCCGATGAGCTGGCTCGTGAGGTCCTTCAGGGCCGCCAGGGCGCGGCGCGAGCCGTCGAAGCCGCGCACCCACCCGCGCTCGGCGGCCAGCGCGTCGAGCGCCGCGGCCACCTCGTCGTCCGCGGCGCCCGGGAGGTAGGTCGCCACCGCCGCGGTGACGGCGGCGCGGTGGGCCGGCTCGGCGAGGTCCCCGAGGTCCACCCGGCGCGCCACCACGGCGTCCTCCACGTCGTGGACGCTGTAGGCGATGTCGTCGGCGAGGTCCATCACCTGCGCCTCGTGGCAGCGGCGGGCGGGCGGGGCGCCCTCGCGCATCCAGGCGAAGGCGGGGGCGTCGGAGGCGTAGTGGCCGAACTTGCCGGAGCGCCCGCGCGGGTCCGCGCCGGCCGCCCACGGATACTTCGTCGCCGCGTCCAGGCTCGCGCGGGTGAGGTTCAGCCCCGCGGGAGCCCCCGTGGCGGGGTCGACGACCTTGGGCTCCAGCCGGGTGAGCAGGCGCAGCGTCTGGGCGTTGCCCTCGAACCCGCCGATGCCGACGGTGATCTCGGCGAGCACCGCCTCCCCGCGGTGGCCGAAGGGCGGGTGCCCGAGGTCGTGCGCCAGGCACGCGGTGTCGACGACGTCCGGGTCGCACCCCAGGGAGTCGGCCAGTTCGCGGCCCACCTGCGCCACCTCGAGGGAGTGGGTCAGGCGGGTGCGGGCGAAGTCGTCGTCGCCGGGGCCCACGACCTGGGTCTTGGCCCCGAGGCGGCGCAGGCCCGAGGAGTGCAGGACGCGCGCGCGGTCGCGGGCGAAGTCCCCGCGGGCGGAGGACTTCGGCGCCTCGCCGACGAGCCGGGCGCGGGCGTGGTCGTCGTAGTCGCCCCGGGCCGCGAGGGCCCCGGGCGAGGTGTCCCCCCGCTGCGCGCCGCCCGCGCTCGCGTGCCGGCCCACCGTCTCAGCCGCCGGAGATCGACAGCTCGGCGCGCGCCAGCATGTCGCCAGCCTCGGTGCCCGGCTGCGGCGGCTCCCGGTCGTCCAGCCACCCGGCGGGCAGGTGCACCCGCGGCGTCGAGGAGGTGCGCCCCCGGCTGCCCTCGGCCCCCTCCCCCGGGTACGGCTGGTCGTGGTCGAGGCGGGAGAGCAGCTCGTCGAGCTGGGCCAGGGACTCCACGAGGCCGAGGGCGGCGCGCAGCTCCCCGCCCACCGCGTAGCCCTTGAGGTACCAGGCGACGTGCTTGCGGATGTCGCGGCACCCCTTGACCTCGTCGCCGTGGTGCTCGACCAGCAGGTGGGCGTGGCGCGAGAGGGTCGCCGCGACGACGTCCAGGCCGGGGCGCACGCGCGCGCCCGAGCCGGAGAAGGCCGCGGCGAGGTCGGCGAACAGCCACGGACGGCCCAGGCATCCACGGCCGACGACCACGCCGTCGCACCCGGTCGCCGCGACCATGGCCAGGGCGTCGTCGGCGGAGAAGACGTCACCGTTGCCGAGCACCGGCACGTGCGTCACCGCCTCCTTCAGCGCCGCGATGGCCGTCCAGTCGGCCTGGCCGGAGTAGTACTGGGCGGCGGTGCGCCCGTGCAGGGCGACGGCCGCCACGCCCTCGTCCTGGGCGGCGCGGCCGGCGTCGAGGAAGGTGAGGTGCTCGTCGTCGATGCCGGTGCGCATCTTCACCGTGACGGGGACGCCGCCGGTGTCCGACGCAGCGTCCGCGGCGCGCACCGCGGCGCGCACGACCGCGGCGAACAGCGAGGTCTTCCAGGGCAGCGCCGAGCCGCCGCCGCGCCGCGTGACCTTCGCCACCGGGCAGCCGAAGTTGAGGTCCACGTGGTCCGCGAGGCCCTCGGAGACGAGCATCGTCACCGCGGCGCCGACGGTCGCGGGGTCCACGCCGTAGAGCTGGACGCTGCGCGGGCTGGCGCCCGGCTCGTGCTGGACCAGGCGCAGGGACTCCGCGGAGCGCTCCACCAGCGCGCGGGAGGTCACCATCTCGGAGACGAACACCCCTGCGCCGTGCTCGCGGCACAGCGCGCGGAAGGGAGCGTTGGTGATGCCGGCCATCGGCGCGAGGACCACGGGCGTCGCGATGGTGTGGCGCCCCAGGTGCAGGGGCGCCAGCGCGGGCTCGAGCCCGGGCGCCGCGGCGCTCGCCCGGGGGGCGTCGTCGGGGGACGGAGCGGTCACCGGTGGGGGCGCGAGGGTCTGCGTCACCGCTCCATGGTGACACCGGTCGACGCAGGACGCGGCGCAGCAGGGCGCCACAGGTCACCGGCGGGGCGGGCGGCCTCGGAGCAGCCGCGCGGCCCGCCGCGTCGGGTCAGCCAGCGTCGTCGGGTCAGCCGGCGTCGTCGGGTCAGCCGGCGTCGTCGGCGTGGCGCGCGGAGAGCTCGGTGAGCACGGCGCGCTCGAGCGTGGCCCGGCCGCCGTCATCGAGGTCGACGAAGCGGACGGCGATCTCCCCCGCGTCGTCGTCGACGCGCACGACCTCGCCGGCGAGGTGCACCGTGCCGGCGCCCAGACCCACGTCGAGACCGACGCTGCCGGCGCGCCGGGCTCGCTCGAGGTCCTCGGGGTCGAGCCGCACGCGCGCGCCGGAGGACGACAGGTCGACGGTCTCGCCGTGCGCCGCCGCCGCAGCCAGCTCCTCGCGCTCGTCGGCCCTGTCCACCTCGTCGACCTCGTCCAGCCCGCCGGTCGCCTCCACGGCCAGCGGCTGACGCACCAGCGAGCGCTGGACGTCGGCGGCGTGGCCCAGCGCGTAGGCGTCGAGGCTGACCCGGACCGGCGCGCGCGCGGCGGCCCGAGGAGCAGCGCGGCGGGACTCGACCGCGAGCGCCACCACCCCCGTCAGGTGCAGGCGCTGGGGTCCGTTGGCACCGGCCACCCCCTCGATGACGCGGGCACCGCCGTCGGGTGACGACGCGCGCACCCACACCCGTCGCCCGGCGAGCTCGGTGACGTCGGCGGCCTCCATCGCGAGGTCGGCGGTGACCACCAGCCCAGCCGGGCCCACGTTCCACTCCCGCACCACCGCGCGCCGCTGCGGGGCGTCGTCGACGGGCAGGACGACCGCGTCGCTGCCGGGAGCCGGGTCGGGGAGCCGCCCGTCGGCGTGAACCGTCGCCTCAGTGGTCGCCTCAGTCGTCGCCATGGTCTCTCCGAGCGCTCGATCGTCCCGCCAGCAGAAGCAGGCAGTCATTGGTCAACTACACACAGTAGACACGTCGGGGTGACGACGGGATCGTTCGGTCGACGAGACGCTGCACGCCGCCACCCCCGCCGGGCTCCCGGGTACCTTCCGCCCATGCCTGGTGACCCGCGCGCCGCCTCGCGCACCGCGGTGCCCACCCTGGTCCTGGCGGCGCTGGCGGTGCTGGCGGCCCCCGCCAGCGCGACCGGTCCCGCCGGCGCACCGGCGGCGGCCACCAGCACCACCGCGGACGGCGGCGCAGAGGTCACCGTCCTCGCCGCGGCGTCGCTCAGCGGCGTCCTGCCGCTCGTGGTCGCGCAGCTGCAGGCGGAGCAGCCCGGCCTGCGCGTGACGACGTCCTTCGGGGCCAGCTCCACGCTCGCCCAGCAGGTGGTGGCCGGAGCGCCGGCCGACGTCCTCGTCACCGCGTCGGAGGCGACGATGCAGACGGTGGTCGACGCCGGGGACGTCGCCGGCGAGCCGGTGGTCGTGGCGAGGAACTCCCTGGAGATCGCCGTCCCGCCCGGCAACCCGGCGGGCGTGCGCCGCCTGGAGGACCTGGCCGACCCCGAGGTGAAGCTGGCGCTGTGCGCCCCGCAGGTGCCGTGCGGGGCGGCCGCGGCGCAGCTGCTGGAGCGTGGCGGGGTGTCGGCCACCCCGGTCACCCTCGGCCGCGACGCCACCGCCACGCTGACCCAGGTCCGCCTGGGCGAGGTGGACGCCGCGCTGGTCTACCGCACCGACGTCATCGGGGCGCAGGAGGACGTGATCGGCGTCGAGGTGCCGCAGGCCGGCGAGGTGGTCACCGACGACCCCGCCGCCGTCGTCGCGGGCACCGACGAACCGGCCGCGGCCCGCTCCGTGGTGGACCACCTCGCCGGCCCCGCGGGGCGTGAGCTCCTGCGCGAGGCCGGCTTCACCCTGCCGTGACCCGCGCCCGACGCTCACGAGCGCAGGTCCCCTTGCCCCTCGTGCCGCTGGCCGTCCTGGCGGCGGCGTTCGTCGTCCTGCCCGTCGCCGCGCTGGTCCTCTCCGCGCCGTGGGCGCGGCTGCCCGAGCTCCTCACCGGCCCCACCGTCTGGCCGGCGCTGCGCCTGTCCCTGGTCACGGCGACGAGCGCCACGGCGCTGTGCGTGGTCCTCGGAGTCCCCCTGGCGTGGGTGCTCGCGCGCGCCTCCTTCCCGGGCCGGCGGCTGCTGCGGGCCCTCATCACCGTGCCCCTCGTCCTGCCCCCCGTCGTCGGCGGTGTGGCGCTGCTGCTCCTGCTCGGCCGCCGGGGCCTGCTCGGGCGCGAGCTGGACGCGTGGCTGGGCCTGACCATCCCGTTCACCACCCTCGCCGTGGTGATCGCCGAGGCGTTCGTCGCCCTGCCCTTCCTCGTCATCGCCGTGGAGGGAGCGCTGCGGGGTTCCGACCGCCGCGTGGAGGAGGCCGCGGCGACCCTCGGCGCCGGGCCGTCGACCATCGCGTGGCGCGTGACGCTGCCCCTGGTCGCCCCGGGCATCGCCGCCGGCACGGTGCTGTGCTTCGCACGGGCCCTCGGGGAGTTCGGGGCCACCATCACCTTCGCCGGGGCCTTCCCCGGGACCACGACGACGATGCCCATCGCCGTCTACCTCGCGCTGGAGACCGACCCGGACGCGGCGATCGCCCTGTCCCTCGTGCTGCTCGTGATCTCCGTGGTGGTCCTCGCCGGCCTGCGGGAGCGCTGGATCACCGGGGGCCGGCCGTGAGAGGTGCCCCACGGCGCGGGGAGGAGGTCGTGCGCCCACCGACGTCCCCACCGCCGGGCGGCGCGGGTCTCGACGCCGAGCTCGTGGTGGAGCTCCCCGGGCGCTCAGGGGGCCGCGACGCGCGAGCCGGCCTCTCGCTGGCCGCGGTCCTGACGGTGGGCCGAGGGCGCGTCACCGCGGTGCTGGGGCCTAACGGGGCGGGCAAGAGCACGGCGCTGCGGGCGCTGGCCGGTCTGCAGCCGCTGAGCGGCGGGCACGTCGTCCTCGACGGCCGGACGCTGGACGACCCTGCCTCCGGGGTCTTCGTCCCCCCTCACCAGCGGGGTGTCGGCGTGGTCTTCGCCGATGACCTGCTCTTCCCCCACCTGAGCGCCCTGGACAACGTCGCGTTCGCCCCGCGGGCCGCCGGTCTGCCCCGGGCGTCCGCCCGAGGGCGCGCCGCCGGCCTCCTCGACGAGCTCGGCATCGGGGACCTGGCCCGCGCCAAGCCCTCGCAGCTCTCGGGGGGGCAGGCGCAGCGGGTGGCGATCGCGCGGGCGCTGGCGGCGCGCCCCGCCCTGCTGCTGCTCGACGAGCCGCTGGCCGCTCTCGACGCGGGGACGCGCGGCGCGGCGCGCTCGGTGCTCGGCGCGCTCGCGACGGGCTCGTCGTCGGCGTCGTCGGCGGCGTCGTCGGCGTCGTCGGCGTCCGACGCTGACGGCCGCCCTCCCCCGCCAGCTCCCGCGACGGTCCTGGTCACCCACGACCCCCTCGACGCCCTCGTGCTGGCCGACCACCTCGTCGTCCTCGAGCACGGGGCGGTCGTGCAGTCGGGGCCGCCCGCCGAGGTGGCCGCGGCCCCGCGCACCGACTACGTCGCCGGGCTGATGGGCCTGAACCTCCTGCGCGGCCGGGCGTCCTCGCCCCCACGGGGAGCCGTCGCCGGCGGCGGTGGGGCGGACGGCGCTGGGAGGGCGTGGTCGGTGCACCTCGACGGCGGCGGGGTGCTCCTGGCGGCCGGTGGGCGCGCCGGCGAGGAGGCCGGGCGCGCCGGCGGGGATGCCGCTGGGCACCACGGCGACGCCCTCGCCGGCGCCGTGATGGTCTCCTTCGCCCCCTCCGCGGTGTCCCTGCACGCCGAGCGCCCCGCGGGCTCGGCGCGCAACGTCTGGTCCGCGGTGGTCTCCGGGCTGGAGCGTCGCGGTGACGTGGTGCGGGTGAGCCTGGACGGCGCCCCCCGCGTGCTCGCCGACGTCACGGCGGCGGCCGTCGCCGAGCTGGGGCTCGTGCCGGGATCGCCGCTGTGGGCCTCGCTCAAGGCCACCGAGGTGCGCGCCTACCCGGTGTGAGCCCCCGGCACGACGGTGCGGCGGGCGGAGGACCTCGCCCGTTCGGCCCCTCCCCCGGCTGCGTCACGGCAGGATGCCGGCGTGGCCCGAGTGATGGTGGTGGAGGACGACCCTGACATCCGAGCGCTCGTCGCGGCGCGCCTGGGCAGCCGGGGGCACCGGGTGCGAGACGTGGGGTCCGCGGCCGAGGCCATGGCCGTGGTCGACGAGCTGGGCGTCCCCGAGCTCGTCGTCCTCGACGTCGGCCTGCCGGTCACGGACGGCGTCGAGCTGCTCGGGCTGCTCCGCCAGCGCGAGGGCGGCGCCGACCTGCCGGCGATCTTCCTCTCCGCCCGCGTGGAGCCCGCCGACATCGAGCGCGGGCGGGCCGCGGGCGCGGAGTACCTCACCAAGCCGTTCGTCGCCAACGCCCTGTTCATGGCCGTGGACCGGCTGCTCGCCCCCAGGGCCGCCGAGGGCTGGTGACCGACCCTCAGGAGGCCCAGCGGTGCTCGAGCGCCGCGTAGCGGCTGCGCCGACGGGGTCTCGACGCCCGGGACGAGGGGGTTAGCGGGCGCAGCTCGTGGACCGACGCCTGGTCCGGCGCTGCAGGCCGCGGCTCGGTCACCAGGACGGGGGCGGAGCGGACGGCGCCGGAGTGGGCCGGGCCGGCGGAGGGCACCAGCCGCACCTCACCGGCGACGACGCGGGTCCAGCCCGTCCCGGTCCAGACGTGGGTGGCCTCCGCTCGCCACCTGCCCTGGCCGACGCGCACGCGCTGCGCGGCGGGCACGTCGGGGTCGAGGTAGAGGTCGCCGGGGACGGGGGGACGGGGGAGGTCGACCGCTGGGTCGCACCGCTGTGTGCTCATGGCCAGACGCTAGGCAGTGACAGGAGTGACGCACGTGACGCGTGAGACGTGTCCGGCGTGTCGTTGCCGAACCGTGATCGCAGCGTGCCCGCGCGGCGGCGACGCTCCACGTGCCGGTCGTGGATCCTCCGCAGGCTCCCGCTCCGTGCTCCGCGGCGCCCCTGCGCCCCACCCACCGGTCGGGGACGCGCCGCCGCACCCTGGAGGGGCCAGGGTGCGGGGCAGCGTCCCCGATCGGCTCGTCCGGCGCCGGTCGATGCGCCTCTCAGGCTCCGTCAGGCGCCCACCAGCCGCTGCGCCAGGTAGCCCTGCACCTGGTCGAGCGCCACGCGGGTCTGCTGCATCGAGTCGCGCTCGCGGACGGTGACGGCCTGGTCCTCGAGCGTGTCGAAGTCCACGGTGAGGCAGAACGGCGTGCCGATCTCGTCCTGACGGCGGTAGCGCCGCCCGATGGCCCCCGCGTCGTCCAGGTCGACGTTCCACGCCTGGCGCAGCTGCGCGGCGAGGTCCCGCGCGACGGGCCCGAGGTCGCCCGAGCGCGAGAGCGGCAGCACCGCCGCCTTGACCGGGGCGAGCCGATGGTCCAGGCGCAGCACCACGCGGGTGTCCGTGCCGCCCTTGGTGTTGGGCGCGGTGTCCTCGGCGTAGGCGTCGACGAGGAAGGCCATGAGCGAGCGGGTGAGCCCGGCCGCTGGCTCGATGACGTACGGCGTCCACCGCTCGCCCTTCTCCCCCTTGGACTGGTCGAAGTAGGACAGGTCGGCCCCGGAGTGCTCGCTGTGGGTGGACAGGTCGAAGTCCGTGCGGTTCGCCACGCCCTCCAGCTCGCCCCACTCGCTGCCGGTGAACCCGAAGCGGTACTCGATGTCGACGGTGCGCGTGGAGTAGTGCGAGAGCTTCTCGGCCGGGTGCTCGTAGTGGCGCAGGTTCTCCGGGTCGATGCCGAGGTCGGTGTACCAGCGGGTGCGCTCGTCGATCCAGTACTGGTGCCAGTCGGCGTCGGTGCCGGGCTCGACGAAGTACTCCATCTCCATCTGCTCGAACTCCCGGGTCCGGAAGATGAAGTTGCCCGGGGTGATCTCGTTGCGGAAGGACTTGCCGATCTGCCCGATGCCGAACGGCGGCTTCTTGCGTGCCGAGCCCATGACGTTGGCGAAGTTCACGAAGATGCCCTGCGCGGTCTCCGGACGGAGGTAGTGCAGCCCGGACTCGTCCTCGACGGGGCCGAGGTAGGTCTTCAGCATCATGTTGAAGTCCTTGGGCTCGGTCCACCGGCCCCGGGTGCCGCAGTTGGGGCAGGTGATGTCGGCGAGGCCGTCCTCCGGGGCGCGGCCCTTGCGCGCGGTGAAGTCCTCCTCCAGGTGGTCGGCCCGGAAGCGCCGGTGACAGTGCTGGCACTCGGTCAGCGGGTCGGTGAACACCCCGACGTGCCCGGAGGAGACCCACACCTGGCGGGGGAGGATCACCGAGGAGTCCAGCCCCACCACGTCGTCGCGGGAGGTCACGACCGAGCGCCACCACTGACGCTTGATGTTCTCCTTCAGCTCCACGCCCAGCGGCCCGTAGTCCCAGGCGGAGCGGGTGCCCCCGTAGATCTC